>JBAYTM010000418.1:0-2848 GCA_041675685.1 Thiohalobacteraceae bacterium | reverse complement strand
CCCTCGCAGTGCGCATCGACGACTTCATTGACGTTCCCGAGGATGAGCGTTTTCCCTCGGATTGGCGACTTCTCCGAGGCATGACGCAGGTGCAGCTGGCGTCAGCAGCAGGGCTGAGTACCACCGTCATCAGCGGATTCGAACGCGCCGAAACAAGATGGGATGACGTCAAGGCGACCAAGATCGCCGCTGCCCTCGGCGTCGACCTGGAGGTATTGAGGGAAGCGTGGGAAAGGGCGCGAGTCCGGCCCGCCGGCTCGCCTGCATGAACCAGCCGGAGACTCCCGGTGAGGGCCGGCCCCGCGGGTACAGTCGCGCCGTGCGCATCGCCGCCGCCAAAGTTGCTGTCAAAGCCAGCGAGAAGACCGCCGACCCCATCCCCGACGAAGTGCGCGAGCTGGCCAAAGCGGATCACTAAACAGTCGCCGAGGGTGCCCCGGCGCCCCCAGGCGCGGGGTCGATGTTGCGCCGGTAAGCCTCGGTCCGCGTCCTCTGCATTGGTGTTGCGTGTCGGAACCGCGAAACGTCATGTGTACGTAATCTCACGTTCCGTGAACGCAGGTTTAGGAATCGGTCGACGTTGGGCGCTGGCGTCGGTATCGGGTGCGATTAATCTCTGGAGCCCGGGTTGACTGCCCATCACATCTTCGTAGACGAAACGAAGCGGCGTGGTTATCTGCTTGTAGCCAGCGTCCACATAGCAACTGACTTGGGGGCTTTGCGCCAGGTGGTACGCGATCTTCTCCTGCCCGGGCAGAGGTTTCTCCATATGAAGGACGAAAACGACGGACGCAAGCGCACTATCGCTCGCGCGTTCGTCGAGGCGGGCGTGCAAGCCACTGTGTATCAAGCAGGGGCCCAGCACCGAAACGAACGGGAGCGCCGCAAAGCATGCTTGCGCGCCCTGGTCGACGATCACGCCGAGAAGGTAAACGCTCACATTGTTATGGACGAGGACCAGGGGATGGTGAATTTCGACAATCAAATGCTGATCGAGTACACCCGCACTACTGGCTGTCGTGACAGTTTGCGGTACGAGCACAAACGCCCGCCCGCGGAGTCCCTGTTGGCGATCCCCGATGCGATCGCATGGTGTTGGGCAAGAGGCGGCGATTGGCGCAAGCTCGTTAAACCTGCCGTGCCGGTTGTTCGAGACGTTTGATGAGGCTGGGCGTAGAAAAGCGCGAAGCCCGAGCGCCGCGGTCGTCCGGCCGGGTCTCGGGCTCACTTCCTGAAGCTCAACGCTACAGGCTGCTACCTATGGTAGCAGCGACCCGACGGTGGTGTTGTCCGTTGCCGCGGAAACATCGCCCGCGTAGATTCGGCGGGACTGCATTCTGGGGAGGTGAGCAAACTGTCGAAGGAACCGCAAGGGCTGTGGGGACCGCCGCAGTCGGGTCCTGGCGCTGCACAGGCCCCGGGCCCGTCGTGGCCGGGCCTGCCGCAGCAGCCCTACGTCAGCTACCCGCCGCCTCCGACACGCCGCCGCCGGTGGCTGGTGCCGATCATCATGGCCGTTGCCGGCCTGGCGATCGGCTCAGCGGCTACCGCGTTGATCTTGGGTGACCGCGGGCGTGAGACCGCTCCCCCAGCGGAGCCAAACCCAGCCTCGGCGGCACCTCCGACGTCCAGCGAAGCCAAGGTACTGATGTGTGAAACCTTGGAGCGCGAGTACCCCGCGATAGTGGCCGCGATCAACGACCGCAACAAGTACAACCGGGAGCCGTGGACCAACAGGGACTTGATTCGCACATCGGACAAGCTCGTCCAGGTGGCCTCGTCGGCGGCAACTGAAATTGAGCGGTCGATGACCAGCGCGCTCCCAGCCAAGACTGCCAAGGCCGCAGCCGATTACGTGACCGGGCTCAGGGCCCTGAGCATCGCTGACTCCAATAGGGCCGTGGCCAAACAGCTGAATGGCGTCGCTTCGCTTTACAACAGCGTTGTGGATCCGGTTCTAGCTGAATGTGGAATTGAGGGTTAGGTCGCGTGTCGCATCCAGGATTAGAAATCGATCCGAACGCGGCTGCGGCCGAGTTCGCCGGAGTGGCCCAAGTGCTCGGGCTCCCCGTGCATGAAGTGGGCAGCGGCGCAGACCCGGTGACATTGGCAGCCTTCGCATTCGCGGAAATTGCCGCGACCTCGGACCTGACGAGCTCAGCGGCCGCCGCCGCCGACCAGACCGCGGCGGCAGGAGCCGGCGCGCGAACCGTGACGGGGTATGAGACCACCGAAGCCGGGAACGAAAAGGCGCTAGCGCCAGCAGCTATCCACGTGTAGAGGGTCGGCATGGCATTGGTCCAAGGCGGCGGCAACGCCCCCACTGACATGTTCGGCGCAGAAGTTGTCCGAGGCCTGTGGCCGGAGGACTCCAGCATCGCGCAGCTGAGACAGCTCGCCTCGAAGTATCAGCAGGAGGCATACCGCCGCCTGGAGCGCGCCGAAGACCTTGAGAGCGCCGAGCGCGGGGTCCGAAACGCGGTCCAGTCAGTCCACGCCGACGTGATGTACGAGCGCATGGCAAAGCTGGTTCGCGATCAGAAACGCGTGGTGGACAACGCCATTGAAATCACCAAGGGCGTATCTGCGATGGTGACTGAGTGCGAAAGCCTCCAGCTGTCCTTGGTGTCACTGGTGGAGGCCGAACGGCCCGCATGGGACGCAGCGATCGAAGCCGGCGAACAGCAAGCCGCCGCGGTGGTCCTGGCCAACGCCAAAGCCAAGGCCGCCACGAAGGCACAAGAAACGATCACGTGGATTGCCGAGCGTGGGGCAAAGATGGCCGGATCACTAGGAACCGTGACCCCCGCGTCCTGGGGCACCTCGGCGGAAGCACCGGCAACAGCTG
>JBAYTM010000417.1:0-2849 GCA_041675685.1 Thiohalobacteraceae bacterium | reverse complement strand
GCGGCCGAAATCGACGCCCTGGAGATCGCCCTCGCCGACCTGCCGAGCGGCGCCGCGATGCCGACCCTCGCAATTGCCCCGGCCCCACAGGAGCCGAAACCGCCGACCGTCACAGCACCCGCCAAATCGCATGGCGATAGCGCGATACGTGTCTCCGCCGAAAGCCTCAACCGGCTCATGGGCCTGGCCGGCGAGGTACAAGTCGAGGCACGCTGGCTGCGTCCGTACGCCGACGCACTGGTGCACTTCAAACACCGACATACGGAACTCATCAGCCTGCTCGACAAGCTGCGCGATGCGCTCGAAACGACACACATCGACGAATACGCACGCAACCTGCTGAACGATGCCCAGCACAAGGCGACCAACTGCCGGCAGCTGCTCGGCGAGCGCCTGAGCGAACTTGACGAATTCGACCGGCGCAGCCATAACCTGGCCAGCCGTCTCAATCGGGAGGTCATCGCCAGCCGCATGCGCCCCTTCGCCGACGGCGTGCACGGCTTTCAGCGCATGGTGCGCGACCTTGCGCGCGTATTGAATAAACAGGTGCAGCTCGAGATCCGCGGACTGGCCACGCAGGTCGACCGCGACATCCTGGAACGCATCGAGGCGCCACTCAACCATCTGGTGCGCAACGCCTTGGACCACGGTATCGAGTCGGCGGAAGAGCGCCGTGCCGCCGGCAAACCCGAACAGGCACTGATCCGCCTGGAGGCCCTGCACAGCGCGGGCATGCTGTCGATCATCGTCGAGGACGACGGCCGCGGCATGGATCTCGACCGACTGCGCGAGAAGATCGTCGCGCGCAAGCTGGTGTCTCAGGACATGGCGCAGGAACTGAGCGAGGCCGAACTGACGGATTTCCTGTTTCTGCCGGGGTTCTCGACGCGCGAGCAGGTCACCGAGATATCCGGCCGAGGCGTCGGACTGAACGTGGTGCACAGCGTGGTCCAGGAGATGCACGGCATCGTCCACGCCACGGCGCGCGCCGGTAAGGGTATGCGGTTCCATTTGCAATTGCCCTTGACCCTGTCGGTGATGCGCTCGCTGCTGGTGGAAGTCGCCGGCGAGCCTTACGCCTTTCCGTTGGCACAGATCCATCGCACCTTAAAACTTCCACGGTGCGCGATCGAACTCATGGAAGGCCGCCAGTACTTCACGCTCGGTAACCAGCACATCGGCCTGGTCGCCGCCAATCAGGTTCTCAATCTGGAGGGCGAGCCTCCGGCGGATGAGGAGGTCTGCATCGTCGTGCTCGGTGAACGCCTGGAGCGCTACGGCCTGGTCGTCGACCGCTTCCTCGGCGAGCGGGGCCTGGTGGTGCAGCAGCTGGACAAACGTTTGGGCAAGGTTAAAGACATCAGCGCAGCGGCCATCCTGGAGAACGGTGACCCCTGTCTGATCATCGACGTCGACGACCTGCTGCGTTCGGTCGACATCCTGATCGCCGGCGGCCGGCTGGACAAGATCCGGCGCGACGGCGACGCCCCGAAAAAGCGTGCGGCCAAACGCGTTCTGGTGGTGGACGATTCCATCACCGTGCGCGAGGTCGAGCGCAATATGCTGGCGAACCGCGGCTATTTTGTCGAGGTCGCCGTGGATGGCATGGACGGTTGGAACGCGGTTCGCACCGGACACTACGATCTGATAATCAGCGATGTCGACATGCCGCGCATGAACGGCTTCGAGTTGGTGGAGCTGATCAAGAAGGACGCCCAGCTGAAATCGCTTCCGGTGATGATCGTTTCCTACAAGGACCGTGATGAAGACCGCCGGCGCGGACTGGAGGTCGGCGCCGACTACTACCTGACCAAGGGCAGCTTTCATGACGAGACACTGCTCGATGCCGTCGCCGACCTGATCGGACCGGCATGAAGTCGATGATCCACGGATAACAACAAAATGCGTGTCGCAGTCGTAAACGATTCGAAGCTCGCTGCCGAAAGCCTGCGGCGCGTGATCGCCGAAAGTGGTCGGCACAAGGTGGCCTGGATCGCCGAGGACGGCGCGGACGCCGTGCGCCGTTGCGCCGCGGATGTCCCCGATCTGATCCTGATGGATCTGATCATGCCGCAGCTGGACGGCGTGGAGGCGACGCGGCAAATCATGGCCAAAACGCCCTGCGCCATCGTCGTGGTAACCGCCAGCGTCGCCGGCAATGCGGCCAAGGTGTTCGAAGCGATGGGTGCCGGTGCACTGGACGCCATCAATACGCCGATCCTCGGCACGGGAGGCGATGGCGCAGGTCACGAGGCGTTATTGCACAAGGTCGACATGGTCGCGCGCCTTATCGAAGCGCCCAAGCGTATCGCGCGTTCGCAGCAGACCCTGTTCGCGCCAAACCCGTGCGCGGCGCCGGGCGGCTGCCCGCCTCTCGTGGCGATCGGTGCATCGACGGGCGGTCCGGCGGCTCTGCAGACTGTGCTCGCGCGCTTGCCTGTGGACCTACCCGCGGCCATCGTTATCGTGCAGCATGTCGACGAACAGTTCGCGCGCAGCTTCGCCGAATGGCTCGACGAGCAGACCGCGCTGCAAGTGCGGTTGGCACGCCCCGGCGATCGCCCGCAGGCCGGTCAGGTATTGGTCGCCGGGCGCGAAGATCATTTGATCCTGCGCCCCGACGGCAGCCTGGAGTACACCCCGGAGCCGGCGGATTACGCCTACCGGCCTTCCGTCAATGTGTTCTTCGAGAGCGTCGCCCGGCATTGGCGCGGAAAACGCCTGGGCATCCTGCTGACCGGCATGGGCCGGGACGGGGGCCTCGGGTTGCTGGCGCTACGGCAGGCCGGTTGCCACACCATCGCGCAGGATCGCGCCAGCAGCGCCATCTATGGCATGCCCAAGGCGGC
>JBAYTM010000416.1:0-2855 GCA_041675685.1 Thiohalobacteraceae bacterium | reverse complement strand
GGCTACGGGCTCGAGGCCGCCGTCGACGCGGCGTTCGACAAGCTGCGTCCGCCGGTACCGCACGCAGACCGCGGTGGTCTCAGCACGCAGACCCACCGGGTCCGATTGCTGGGCGGCAAAAAGACCCAACGCCTGTTCTCGGCACTGGGCGGCAATGGCGGCGACGTCGGCGATGAGCGGACGACACGGATCGCTGCCCTGGGTCCGATCGCGCACGTCTATATACCCGGCGCGCGGGACGACGCCCTCCGCACGCGGGTCGCGCACGAACTTGCGACGACGCACAAGGTGCCCGTCGTGCTTGTCCGCGACGGCAGCGGCGCGCTGCATGCCTGGACGGAAACCGGCAAATTCCGCATACCGCTCGACGCCGGCCGGCTGTTCGGTGCGCAACATCCCTTCATCGACGCCCTGGGTCCGGACCTGCTGCGCCTGTGCGAGCATCCGGATGCGGGCGACCTGGTATTGCTTGGCTGGCGCGACGGGCTGGCGCCCATCAGTTTCGCCACCGAAAACGGCGCGCACGCCGGTCCGACGCCGGACGAAACCCACGGCTTCGCCCTGCTGCCGGACGACGCGCAGTTGGCCGCGCACGAACGCCGTTATCTGCGCCCGCTCGATCTGCGCCATGCCGCGCTGCATCAGCTCGGCCGAGAGAATCCTGCGGCCAACCGAACCCGCCGACGGCCGGCCGCGGTACCGACCGACGACCTGCGCATCATGACCTACAACGTGCACAGCTGCGTCGGCATGGACGGAAAGCTCGATGCCGAACGTGTCGCGCGCGTCATCGCGCGCGCCAAACCGGACGTGGTGGCCTTGCAGGAACTCGATGTCGGCCGGCTACGCAGCCAGAGCATGGACCAGGCGCACCTGATCGCGCGCTATCTCGAAATGGATTTCCATTTTCACCCGGCGTTGCATCTGGAGGAGGAGCGCTACGGCGACGCCATCCTTACACACCTGCCGCTGCGGCTGGTCAAGGCCGGAGCCTTGCCGGGCCTCGCCGACAAGCCCCGACTGGAACCGCGCGGCGTGCTCTGGGTGGCCATCGACCTGCACGGCACCGAAGTCCAGGTCATCAACACCCATCTGGGACTCTATCCGCGCGAACGCCTCGCGCAGGTCGAGGCGCTGCTCGGCGCAGACTGGCTCGCGCATCCGGACTGCCGGGACCCGGTGATCCTGTGCGGCGATTTCAACGCCATGCCCTCCTCGCCGGTCTGCCGTCACTTCGGCCGACGCCTCAGAGACGCGCAGATCGTCGCGCCGGGCCACCGCCCGAAGGCCACCTTCTCCAGTCGGTTTCCAAGCCTGCGCATCGACCACATCTTCATCGGCGCAGGCATCGAAGTGTCCGGCATTCAGATCCCGCGCTCGCAACTGGCGCGCATCGCCTCGGATCATCTGCCACTGCTGGCGGAATTGCGCATCGCCCGCCAGCGCGAAACCTCGGCCGGGGCGGGATTCCCGGTCGGCACGCCGACAACGTCAGAGTAGATTCGCGCGCACGACAGGCGACACCGGCACCCGCGCGGCGATATGGAAAAAATCCGCATGCTCGCTGGCGTTGAATCCTGCGTTCGAGACGGTATTTTTATTTCCGGCCCCGGGTCATTTCACCGCTGATTCGACAACAAGGAGGAAACAACCTATGTCCGATCAAATGCTGACACTGTCGCCCAAGAAGTACGACAAACTCGGCCCCGTGCATTGCGGCGTTCCGAGCGAGGGGTTCATCGCCGTTGGCGGCTATCCGCACAGCATCGACGACGGCGAGGAGGTCGCGTTCGAGCGCGTCGGCGTCAAGGCAAAGCGCAAGGGCGACGAATATATCTTCATGCCGCTGTCGTCCTGAGCGCGGCGCGCCGGGCCAGTCCGCAGACAGTGGCCCGGCGCAGCCATCTTCCCGCTGGTTGTCGTTTTCGCATTCGGAAATGCACTTGGCCGACGAACGGCTATCTTTAGGGACAGACCGCCAGCGCCAGGAGGCCGCGCATGAACATCTCCACGACAGACCTTGCCCGCGGGCGGGAAATCGCCGGCCGGCTGCTCGATGCGCTTGGGATCGAGGCCTATCTCTATGAACTGGAACCCGGCAAGGCGGTCTGCCAGATGCGTGTGGAATGCGCGGCCGCGGACGGCTGGAAGCGCTGCACCTGGGACGTGGCCACCGACGAACTGCTGGCGAGCAACGAGGACGCCGGCTTGCGCGAGCGTCTGCTGAAGAGCTGGTCAGACCGGCTCGACGGCTGCAAACGCCGCTGATCCGGGGCGGCGTCCATCTGCACCCCGGGGCGTCGGCCGTCGCGGGCGGCCACCTGCCCAATCGCGTCTTCGACCATAGTCCATGTGCAATCACAGCCCCATGTGCGACCGCGCTGCGGTACCGCTACTGTTCGCACGAATGCCCCATCACGGCCAGCCCCTCTTCGAGAAAATCCGCGACCATCGGTCGTGATAACAGGTATTCCGCGGTGTGCGGCGTCCACATCTCCCGCGCCTCTTCGCAGGCGGCGTCCCATTCGTCGGCGCCAAAGTCGCCGCGCCCGACCCACATCAGCGCGACGAGGCTGGTCTGCTGATCCGGCTCCAGACTGTCGACGAGCTGTTTGACTTCCTCGACGCTCAGGTCGTCGGCGTGATCGGCGAGCACCTGAAAGGCCATGTCGTCTGAAAAATTGCTCGCGTCGTCCGGAAAGACGACCTGTTCCTTGGCGTGAAATTCGCGTGCGCGAAGGATGATCGAACAGACAATTTCAGGATTGAGGTCCAGCATCGTCTTTACCCTCGTCTGATTTCCCCAGAGTATAGCCACTCGTCCGCCGTGCGCGGCGCGGTTTGCACGGCCGCTC
>JBAYTM010000415.1:0-2865 GCA_041675685.1 Thiohalobacteraceae bacterium | reverse complement strand
CCCCCGGGCAGAAGTTCGAGATTCTGGTCGCGATTTCGGCCGATCAGGAGGGCTTCGTCGCCAATATCATCAAACGCACCCATGGTATCGTCGCCGCCGAATACCGGTTGGCGAGCGAATTCTTCGCCTCGGGTGAATACCAGCGGATGTCCGAGTTCGGGCGTCAGCTCGACGGCCTGATCGGCGACGGTGCCTATGTCATGCGGGGCGAACGCAGGCAGGAGATCACGGCGTTCCGCCAGGCGATCGAATGGCTGCTGGAGCAGGCGCGTCGCGGCCAGCATATCCAGCGCTACAAGGGCCTCGGCGAGATGAACCCCGACCAGCTCTGGGAAACCACCATGAACGCCGAAACGCGGCGACTGCTGCGCGTGCAGATCGAAGACGCCGTCGCGGCCGACGAGATCTTCACGACCCTGATGGGCGATCACGTCGAACCACGCCGCGAGTTCATCGAGACCAACGCCCTGGCGGTCGCCAATCTAGACGTATAAGCGAGGGGTGCAGCGCCTAGCGGCCGATATCCCGCACCGTATCGAGAATGACGCGGGTCCTTGCGTCCAACAGCAGGACGTCGGTGGCGACACGCAACCGGACATAACCTTCCGGAAGCCGGCTCAGCCGACGTTCCAGGTCGGCCGGCAACCGGTCGCCGCTCAGCCCGGGCGGGAGCGTGCCGCGTGTCGCGAGCTGCTTGCTGAGACCCGGCGGCAGCTGGTTCCGTTTGGCGAGCCCGGGCGGCAGCTGGTGTGCAAAGTAGCGTCGGATCTCGGCGCGGTCATGATCGCTGAAGACGATGGTCACTTGCGCGCCGTCGCTGCGGACAGCCTTACCGCCCTGTGGTCTGTACCGATCGCTCGCGCAGCCCGCCAATGCCGACGCGACAACCAATACCAGCAGAACCTTCGTTCGTGTCACTACGCGCGCTCCTCGATCAGGTGATGTCGGCCGCTACAAGCGCTCGGCGGCGACGGGTGGATCCCCAGACGCCCCGCCTGAAATCCGAGCCATGGTCGTCTCGATCCAGACCTCGGCCTCTTTGAGTACGCTTGCGGCGTCACGGTCCTGGGTCGCGATGGCGGGTCCGACCACGACCTGAATCACGCCCGGGCGTTTAATGAATCCCCGCTTCGGCCAGAACTCACCCGCATTGTGTGCGACCGGCACCACAGGGCGCCCGGTGCGTTCGGCGAGTACCGCGCCGCCGATACGGTAGCGGCCTTTCTGACCCGGCGCCATCCGCGTGCCTTCCGGGAATACAACGACCCAACGTCCCTGATCGAGGCGCTTGCGTCCCTGATCCACAAGTTGTTCGATCGCTCTCCGACCGGCCTTGCGATCGATCGCGATACAACCGAGCATCGCCAGGCCCCAACCGAAGAATGGCAACCAGAGCAGTTCGCGCTTCAGCACCCAGACCTGCGGCGGAAAAATTTTCTGCAAGGCAAGCGTTTCCCAGGTGGATTGATGCTTGCTGAACACGATGGCGGCCTGCTGCGGGATGTGTTCGGCGCCCTCGACGCGATAGCGAACGCCGCAGATGCGTTCCAGCCACCAGAGGTTCAGTCGCGCCCAGCGCGTCGCTATCGCATAGCGGATGCGGAAGGGGAACGGAAAGGTCAGCAAAGTCGCCAGCGCGAAGACCGGGATGGTGACGACGAACACCAGCGAGAACAGCGCTGAACGCATGCCGAGCTCGACGACGGAACGCGAGCGTTGGGTCATGCCGCCTCGTCCGCTTCGAGAAGCGCATCGACCGCGGCACTGAGATCGTCGAACACCGGTACCTCGAACGCATCGTCGAGCTTTGCCTGTGTGAGCAGACCCTTGCCGGTACGTACCAGAATCGGCTGCGCGCCGACCGCGCGAGCCGCCTGCAGGTCGCGCAAGGAATCGCCGATTGCCGGCACCGCGTGCAACGAAAATCCCATGCGGTGCGCGATCTCCCTGAACAGGCCGGCCTGCGGTTTGCGGCAATCGCAGGCGTCGGCCGGTCCGTGCGGACAGAAGAAGATCGCATCGATGCTGCCGCCGACCTCGGCCAGCGTGCGATGCATCTTTTCATGAATCCGGTTGAAGGTGTCGAGATCGAACAGGCCGCGCGCCAGGCCCGACTGATTGGTGGCGACGACGACGCGATAATCGGCGCGGTTCAGCCGCGCGATCGCCTCCAGGCTGCCGGGGATGGGCAGCCACTCCTCCGGCGATTTGATGTAGGCGTCCGAATCCTGATTGATGACGCCGTCGCGATCGAGGATTACCAGCCGCATGCGGAAACGCCTCGTGGCATCGAAGATTGCGAAAGTGACCGCGCAATCCGAAGGCGGCGCGTGGGCCGGCATGTCGAGCACTTTCTGTCGAAGCGAACCACGCGCTGCTCAGTCCATATCGCGAAACTCGGAGACGCGGATGCGCCCGTCGATCATTCGCGACTCGCGTTGCATGAGCTGTTGCATTTTTTCCCAGAAGGCCTGGCGTAAATCGAAATCCTGCGCGAGTGCGGTGCCGATCAGCAGGATGAACAGGTCGGCGCATTCCTCGGCAAGCTTCGAGCGGTCCTTGCCCTTGGTGACACAGGACGAAATTTCGCCAAGCTCTTCGGCCATCAAGGCAACGCGGTATGTCAAGTCCTCACCGCCGGTATTCTTGAAGTCGTGCTTGTCGTGGAAGGCCTTTACCGCTTCCAGCATCGCTTGGTATGAGTCCTGGTCCGTCATAAATTTTCCTTTGGAAAAAGATACAAGATACAAGAGGCAAGAGGCAAAAAACGGTGATACTTTGCTTGCCTCTTGCCTCTTGCCTCTTGCCTCTTGCCTCTTGCCTCTTGCCTCTTGCCTCTTGCCTCTTGCCTCTTGCCTCTTGCCT
>JBAYTM010000414.1:0-2876 GCA_041675685.1 Thiohalobacteraceae bacterium | reverse complement strand
GGCCAGGTAGCTCAGTTGGTAGAGCAGGGGATTGAAAATCCCCGTGTCGGCGGTTCGATTCCGTCCCTGGCCACCACCTCTTTTCGCAGTGAACCAAACTCACGCACTCCGCAGAACGACGGGGATTTCCGGCCCTCGCGCGCTCGCCGCTACAACGCGCTGGCTCGTTTATCGCGAATGACAACTCCGACATCTCCGGCCGCAGGTGGGCCAAGTCCTGAAGCTGAGTTGCGAAGCTCCGAAGCGGCAGGACTTGGCCCACCTGCGGCCCTGGAGCTGAAGCGCAGCTCCGAAGCGGCAGGATTCGGTCCATCTGCAGCCTCACCACACAAGCAGCGAATCCGCTTCGTTACTTCTCCGCACACCGCGTGCACCGTCGCGCCTCGGGACAGACCTTCAAACGCTCCGCCGGGATCTGCTCACCGCAGGCCTCGCACCAGCCGTATTCGCCGCGCGCGAGGCGGGCGAGCGCCGCTTCTATCAGTCCCAACCTGGTCTGTGCGGCGGTCAGCTCGGTCTTCTGAACGGCCTGGGATTGCAGCGCCTCCATGCGCCCGAGACGGCCCAGCGCGCAATCCGGCGCGATCGGCCGCGTCGCGTCGGTCAGTTCGGCGATATGGTCGCGCAGGCGCGTCTGCTCGGAATGCAGAAGGTCGGCGATTTCGCGGCTGGCTGGTGCGTGCATAATGACCTCGAGGTCCGCGGAAGCAGCCTCGCGTGGCCGTCAGTCAGCGCCGCTCGAGATGATCCAGGACCAATCCAGTTTTTCGGGATGCGCGATCAAGGCGTCGGCGTCCTCCACCACCTGCTCCAGATAATCGCGTTCGAGCGTGAGCGTCTTGTCCGCGCCCTGCTCGCCCTTCTGGAGCGGCGTGAATTCGCCGTCGATGAACCGCGTGGTGAAATGTTCTTCCGCGCCGCGCTCATCGGTCACCCGCAGGTGGATGGTCTCGTGCGGAAACGCCTTCGTCAGTAACGCAATGATAGCGTTGTAGGGCAATTCGTCTTTGCGCTGCGTCAGTGCGGTATTGCAGATGTTCAGGTAATGCGTCGCCAGCGCGCGCAGACTAAGCTTGTGTATCTCGCGGTCGCTCATGGCTCGACTCGAATCTCGTTGCCGCCGCGGGCGGAATGTTGGGTTCCCACTTAGGCGGCTCCGCCGGCGGCGGCTGCGGCCGCGTCGGGTCGCCCGGTGGCGGCTGCGCCGGCGGTTTCTCGGGTTCGGGCGGCTGGACCGGGGGATCGCCCGGGTGCGGCGGCTGGAGCGGATTGCCGTGTATGCAGTCGTAACTGTGCAGCGGCGCGTAGCGGCCCCGGCCCGGACGCGCCAGCAGCGTCGCGGGATGCGGCCAATGCCGGATGGAAGTCGAAATGTGGGTAACAAGGTCCATGTGCCGTATTCACCCTGTTAGTAACGAAGCTTTCGGCCGACCGTCCGTGACATGCCTCTGCAGTGCCCCTTTACGCAAAGGGCCCGGCAACGGTGCAGGGGGGATGGTCGATACTACGAGCGTGCAGGATCCGCTTCACCGGAATACGGGGCATTGAAATATCGCAATGCCCGCTGCCACGCACCTGACTAGGCTCGGTCGCACACAGGGAGGACATCTAATGAGCGAGGAACTCGCCGCACAACTACAGTCGATCTTTCCCGACGAAGCGGATCAGTTGCCGATCTACCTGGGAGACACGCATGGCGCCGTGCTGGAGGCCCTGCGTCAGGATCTGAGCGCCGGGCGCCGATTTATTTGTCTGGTGGGTCGCGCCGGCAGCGGCAAAACCAAACTTCTGCAGGCACTTCGCGCCGAATTTGAACAGGGACTGGTCGGCATGGCCACGGCGCCGCACGACGACGCCTTCCTGTTTTCCCTGATGAAGGGCCTGGGCTTGCAGGTGCCCGACCGCAACCAAGTTGCGGCGCGCCAGCGTCTCGCCGTGATACTGGGCATGGCCGAGCGAAAACATACGCCGGTGCTGCAGATTGTCGATGCGGCGGAACGCCTCGGCGGCGCCGATCTCGACACCCTCTTTCAACTGTTCGGACCGAGCTTCACGCAAGTCGTACTCAGCGGCCGACCGGAATTGCTCGATCTGTTGGCGGACGGCCAGCGGCCTCTCGGCGTACCGCGGCCGGACGCCGTGCATCGCCTCGACGGGCTCGGTGCGACGGAAACCGGCGCTTATATCAGTCACCGCCTGCGCCAGGCGCAGCTTCCCGAAGACCTGTTCGCGAGCGACGCCAGCGCCGCGATGCATGCGCGCAGCGACGGCGTACCGCGCAGGATCAATGCCATCAGCCGCGAGGCCTTGCGTCGCGCCGAGGCGACCGGCGGCGATCGTGTAAGTCAGGCCGAGGTTCAACGAACGGCCTCAGCCGAGTCGCCGCGCAGCGCGCCGCTCAAGGAGCCGACCCTGGCGTCCGACATGCACGCCGCATCGCAGCCCGAGCCTGCCAAGGTCGCATCGCGTACGCCTGAATTGCCGTCTGAGGCGTCTCAACCTCCCGCCACGTCACCCCCGCGGCAAGCGTCGGCCTCGGGGCATGCGCAAGGCGGCGCCTCACGATCGGCGGAGTCTGGGCCGACGCGAAGATCCGAACCGGCACCCGAGGCGCAGCGCCCGGCGCAGGCGTCGCCGCAAGGGGGCAACGCCCCGCCGCTAGTGACGCCGCGGGAACCCGCGACAGTCCCGGCACAAGTATCGAAAGCGGGGGCCCCGCAGGGGCGCCCCGCGACGGACGGCGCGGAGACGAGTCCCGCAGCCGCGGGCTCGCCGCCGCGCGCTCGTTCCGCGCCGCCGCAGGTCGCACAGCCGCCCGGTCTTCGGGGGCAGGCCGCAAGAGACGACGAACCGCCAAACCGGGAAGATGCACGCGG
>JBAYTM010000413.1:0-2879 GCA_041675685.1 Thiohalobacteraceae bacterium | reverse complement strand
GTTGTCGCGCGAGATCACGTCCTGGCTGGGCACGTCCATGACGATGGTGCGCAGGTCGACGCGCACCATCTGTTGCAGGATGGGGATGAGCAGGATGAAGCCCGGACCCTTGACCTTCCAGAAGCGGCCGAGCATGAACACCACGCCGCGTTCGTATTCCCGCAGAATTCTTACCGCGCTCATGAAGAGCGCGAGCAAGAAGAGCACTACAATCGCTATACCGTAAAGCGTCATGACATCTCCTCCTGAGCGGACATGGGCAAGGGTTCGACCCGCAAGGTGAGGCCGTCGATCCCGGTGATTTCGACGCGCTGGTCTTTGCGCAGGGCAACGCGGCTGTGCGCCTGCCAGTTTTCGCCGTGGACATGCACGCGGCCTTTGTCCTGGAAGTCGTCGACCACCGTGCCGACCGCACCGATCAACTGGTTGCGGCCGCTGACCACGGGTCGTCCGCGCGCCTTGAATGCCATGCTGATGACGAACATGAACAACAGCGCGCTGGTGGCGGCGAAGATGCCGATGACGGAGAGATCGATGCCGAAGCCGGGTGCCCGGGTGTCCATCAATATGATGGAGCCGATCACGAAGGCGATCACACCACCGATACCGAGCACACCGAAGTTCGGCGCGAAGGCTTCACCTATCATCAGCGCGAGGCCGAGCAGGATCAGCGCCATGCCGGCGTAGTTGATCGGCAACAGTTGAAAGGAATAGAGCGCCAGCAATAGCGCGATGGCGCCGACGGTGCCGGGCACGATGGCGCCGGGGTTGGAGAACTCGAAGATCAAGCCGTAGATACCGACCAGCATCAGGATATAGGCGACGTTCGGATTGGTGATGACGCTGAGCAGACCGCTGCGCCAGTCCGGTTCGGCCTCTACGAGCGTCACGCCCTCGGTGTTCAGCGTGCGGGTGACATTGAGCACTTCGACTTCGCGCCCGTGCAGCTGCTTCAGCAGATCGTCCATGCCGGTGGCGACGATGTCGACGACGTTCTGCTCCAGCGCCTCGTGCGCCGGCAGACTGGCCGCTTCGCGCACGGCCTTCTCCGCCCAGTCCGCATTGCGCCCGCGCAGTTCCGCCAGGCCGCGGATGTAGGCGACGGCATCGTTGACCATCTTTTGTTTCATGCTGTCGCCGCTGGGCTGCGGTGCCTGCTCGCCGTCGCCCTCGTTGTCCGCGGGTTGGTCCGGCGCGCCGCCGCCCATCTGTACCGGCGTCGCCGCGCCGAGGTTGGTGCCCGGCGTCATGGCCGCGACGTGACTCGCATAGAGGATATAGGTGCCCGCACTCGCGGCGCGCGCGCCGGTCGGGGTGACATAGGTGACGATGGGAATCGGCGAGGCGGTGATGTCTTTGATCATGGCGCGCATGGCGGTATCGAGACCGCCCGGCGTGTCCATGCGGATGACCACCAGTTGCACGCCTTGGTCGACGGCGGTCTCCAGTGAGCGGCCGAGGTAGTCGTCGCTCGCCGGACCGATCGCGCCATTGACCGTCAGGACCAGGACGCGTCTGCCATCCTGCGCATCGACGGGCGCGGACAGCCAGAGCGCCGCCAGTATAAACGGCAGAAAGACCAGTGCTTTGCGTATCGACCGGGCCACCCCGCTGCCTCCTGCACGTCGCTATGGCCTGCAAGACTCCCTAAGCATAGCGGCTCTGTCGAAGAGGTGGCGGCTAAGATCAAAAGATTGAACCACAAAGGCGCAAAAGGCCCCGAAGGAAAACCATTTTTTATGAAACGGCCTTTGTGCATTCCTTATGGAAACTCTGATCAATCCCAGTTTCGTCATTCCCGCGAAAGCGGGAATCCAGAAATTCAAAGACATGGATTCCGGCCTGCGCCGGAATGACGGATTGTTCAGAGCTTCCTTATGCGCCTTTGGCGCCTTCGTGGTTACAGCTTTGAAGATCACCGACGCCATTGGCGCCAGAGGGTGACGCCGAGCGTGATCAGCGTAAGCGGCACGATGAAGGTCAGTAGTCCGTTCGTGAGGGTCTTCAGCTCGGGATACGCGGCCGCGGCGGCGATCAGGAATAGCACGTAGATGACGTAATAGGCGAGGAACAGCATGCCCTCCCAGCGCGCGATAGCGTAACCGGTGAAGAAGATCGGCAGGCAGGCGACTGCGACGGCGATCATGACGGGGATATCGAAGCTCAATGCGGAGGCCGCGACGTTGATGCCATCGGGTGCGACCAGCGCGGCAAGGCCCAACACCGAAAGAATATTGAACAGGTTGCTGCCGACCACATTACCGACCGCGATGTCGCGCTCGCCCTTGATCGCCGCCATGACGGAGGTCGCCACCTCCGGCAGCGAGGTGCCCGCGGCGACGATGGTCAGACCGATGACCAGCTCGCTGACACCGAACGCGCGGGCGATGCTGACGGCCGCGTCCACCAGCCAGTGCGCGCCCAACACCAGCAGGACCAGACCACCGACGACGTAGCCGAGGTCGACGAGAAAGCCGACCTTGGTGCGCGCATGGGCGCTGAATTCGCCGGCATATTCATCGGCCACCGCCTTGTTCTCTTTGCGGCCCTGGACGATGGCGAAGACGGTATAGGCGAGGATGCCGGCGAACAGCAGCGCGCCGTCGAGACGGCCGACCTTGCCATCGAGCGCCAGGAGCAACATCAGTATCGACACGCCGATCATCAACGGAACTTCGATGCGCACCAGACGTTGCGACACGATCAGCGGCGCCACCAGCGCCGACACGCCGAGGATGAACAGCACGTTGAAGATGTTGCTGCCGACCACGTTGCCGATCGCGATATCGGCGCCTGTTCCGCCGCTCCAGGCCGAGCGCACGCTCACCGCCATCTCCGGTGCGCTGGTGCCGAAGGCGACCACGGTCAGGCCGATGATC
>JBAYTM010000412.1:0-2881 GCA_041675685.1 Thiohalobacteraceae bacterium | reverse complement strand
GTTGCGGTCGACACCCTGAAGGATCAAAGCCTGCCGGACCTGGACGGGTTGTTCATCGGCGGCGGTTTCCCGGAAAGCTGCATGGAGCGTCTCGAGGCCAACACGGCGCTTCGCAGTGCCATCCATGATGCCGTCGAGGCCGGCCTGCCGACCTATGCCGAATGCGGCGGGCTGATGTATCTCGCACGCAGCCTCCGCTGGGGCGACCGCTGCGCAGAGATGGTCGGCGTGATCCCCGGTGATATCGAGATGCACGAACGCCCGCAAGGCCGCGGCTACGTCCGGCTCCGGGAAACGGCGGCCATGCCCTGGCCACCCGCGCCTGGTCGGGATGTCTCCGGTGACGAGAGCATCGGGGCGCACGAATTTCACTATTCGGCGTTAAGCAATCTTGCCCCGGGCGCGCGCTTCGCCTTCGAGGTGATACGCGGCGCCGGCATCGATGGCGCGCACGACGGTTTTCTGTACAAAAACCTCCTCGCCTGCTACACCCATCAACGAGACACACGACGTCATCGCTGGGCATCCCGGTTCGTCGCCTTCGTGCGTCAGCACAAGACGCGCACGACGGGCCAGGATGCAACCAGCCTGCATTGAGCTCTGCCGTCGAACCGACTCTGCCCGTTCACTAACAGCGCCAGGATTTGCCGCCATGATGATTATCACTCCCACCGCCGCCGCACAGATCCGGGCCGCCGCCAAACAGGGCCGCATGGAGGGCATGGCCCTGCGCATCGCCGCCCAACGCAACCCGGATGGGACCATTCAGTACGCCATGGGATTCGACGATTCCAGCCGGGCCGACGACACACGCTTCACCAGCGAAGGGATCGAACTTGCGGTTGCTTCCACCAGCACCATCCTGCTGGAAGGCACGACACTCGATTACGTCGAACTGGAATCCGGCCAGTTCGAATTCATCTTCATGAATCCGAACGATCCCAACTACCGCCCGCCCGTCGAAGACCAAGCCCCGAAATCGCCCTGATCAGCGGCGGAAAGATTTCCTACAGCGGCTGTAGGTTATGGGAGGCCGAGGCAATAATGCTATAGTGCCGGACCACGTCTGCAACGCGCCGTGAAAGGTGGTTCGCGCATCATGCCAACGGTTTCTCGTGACAATCCCTACGAAACCTCGGGCGCCTCCCGGCTCGGGCCGGCGCGGGGCAGTTGGACACTGCCCCCGCTGAACAGCCGATTGCATCGCCGGCTGGGGCCGCGCTGCAACTGCATCTTTGTCGCCCTGCTCGGGCTGATCCTGGTCCTTTCCCTTTTGGGCGCCCTCCCCTGGCTGCTGGCCGGCGGCCCGTCGCTGGCGATCGTCCAGGCCCTGCTCGTGGCCGCGGGGATCGGTCTGCTCGGCGGCGTCTATTACGTCGTCCGGCACAATCTTCTCCAGCCGTTGACACTGCTGCGCCAATGGGCCGACCACGTCGGCACCGGCGAATTGGCTGCGCGCATCCCGGTTCCGGCCCAAGGCGACTTCCAAAATCTGGCGTCCGACATCAACAAGATCAGCGACCGGCTGCAAGGTCTTTCGCTGGACATGGAAGCCCAGGTCCTGAAGCAGACGCAACACATCAAGCACAAGACCCGGTCGCTGGAGATCCTCTACGACGTCGCCGCCAGCATCAACAGCTCGCGCGACCTGGACGATCTGCTGACCCGCTTCCTGCACACCCTGAAAGAAGTCGTCCATGCGCGCGCCGCCACCGTGCGCCTGCTTACCAACGACGAGCATATGCGTCTGGTCGCGAGCGTCGGCCTCAACGACGAAGTGGTAGCCCGCGAGCAACTCATGTCTGCGCATAAGTGCCTATGCGGCTTTGCCGCGACCGAAGGCATGGTCCACAGCGACGACAACGTGCACCAATGCGACCGTCTGATCGGCACACCGTTCTTTACGGACGCCGAGGTCGAAATGCTCGCGATCCCGCTGCAGTACCGAGGCCGCACGTTGGGCGTTTATAACTTGTTCGTGGACCGCGACCGCCGCGATGGTTTCGAATACGACAGCGAACTGCTGGTGAGCATCGGCCGCCATCTGGGAATGGCGATCGAAAAGGCGAGTGTCGATGAAGAGGCCAACCGGCTGACCATCATTGAAGAACGTACGCGTATCGCCCACGAGCTGCACGATTCGCTGGCACAGACCTTGGCGAGCCTGCGCTTCCAGGTCCGCGTGCTGGACGAAACCTTGCACCAGGGTGACGAGTCGGCGTTGTGGGCCGAGCTCGAGCGCATCGAGAACAGCCTGGACGAGGCCTACACCGAGCTGCGTGGACTGATCGATCACTTCCGCGCGCCGATCGACCGCCGCGGCCTGCTGCCGGCCATCGAAAAAGTCGTCGAACGTTTCCGCAACGAATCCAGCATCCAGATCTTCCTGCAACGGGAATGGGCCGGTCCGGACCTGCCGGAAGACATGGAGATCCAGGTGCTGCGGATCGTCCAGGAAGCGCTTTGCAACGTCCGCAAGCACAGTCAGGCGCACACCGTACGCGTGCTGTTGCGCAGCCAGGGCGACGGACTGTTCCAGGTGTTGGTCGAGGACGACGGCACAGGTATCGAACCACGCAAGTCGGAGGGCGCGCCCGGCGAGCATGTCGGCCTGTCCATCATGGAGGAACGCGCCCGGCGTCTGGGCGGCAAAATCCGTTTTGAAAGCGAAGCCGGCGAAGGCACTCGCATCACCCTCACCTTCCGCGCACCGGCCAATGCGACGCCCGCGTCCAACAACGAAGTCCGCGTGCCCCTACCGAGCGGCAAAACCATTTCATGAGCCTGCGCATCCTGGTGATCGACGACCACACCCTGTTCCGGGTCGGCCTGCAGGGCCTGCTGGAACACCGCGGGATCTCCGTTGTCGCCGCCGTTGGCG
>JBAYTM010000411.1:0-2882 GCA_041675685.1 Thiohalobacteraceae bacterium | reverse complement strand
TTGAGCGGCTGGCGACAGCCCGCAAAGAATACGATTCGACCCGCTTCTCTGGCCCCCGCCCGCCGCCGCCCCTATAATCCCGCCTCCTCACAGCGAACCGCGAGATCATCATGCGTCCCAGTCAACGTGCGGCCGACGAGCTGCGCCGGGTCCGTTTCACCCGTCGCTACACCAAGCACGCCGAAGGCTCGGTGTTGGTGGAGTTCGGCGACACCCGCGTACTCTGCACGGCAAGCGTGGAAGAGCGCGTGCCCGGTTTTCTCCGCGGCAAGGGCCAAGGCTGGGTGACCGCCGAATACGGCATGCTGCCGCGCTCCACCGGCTCGCGTATGGATCGCGAGGCGGCCCGCGGCAAGCAGGGCGGCCGAACCATGGAGATCCAGCGACTGATCGGTCGTTCGTTGCGCGCGGTGATAGATCTGAAGGCGCTCGGTGAGCGCAGCCTGACCATCGATTGCGACGTCATTCAGGCCGACGGCGGCACCCGCACCGCCAGCATCACCGGCGGCTATGTCGCGCTGGCCGATGCCATACAACACCTGCTGGAACGCGGTCAGATCAAGAGCAACCCGCTGCAAGCCCAGGTCGCCTCGGTCTCGGTCGGTATCTACCAGGGCACGCCGGTACTGGACCTCGATTACGCCGAAGACTGCAATGCGGAGACGGACATGAACGTCGTGATGAACGACCGCGGCGAATTCATCGAGGTGCAGGGTACCGCCGAGGGGCACCCGTTTTCCCATGGCGAACTATTGTCCATGCTGGATCTCGCGCAAGGCGGCATTTTCACTTTGATCCAGGCGCAACAGCAGGCGCTTTCCGAGGGTCCGCAGGCCTCGCCATGACCAGCATCGTGCTCGCCAGCAGCAATCCCGGTAAGGTCCGCGAGGTCAACGAACTCTTGGCCGATCATCGGATCACCGTCTTGCCGCAGTCCCAGTTCGGCGTCGCCGATGCCGAGGAGACCGGTTTGACGTTCGTCGAAAATGCCATTCTCAAGGCGCGCAATGCGGCGTTGCATACCGGGCTCGCCGCGGTCGCCGACGATTCCGGTTTAGAGGTGGATGCGCTCAACGGCGCACCAGGCATCTATTCGGCGCGTTATGCGGGTGAGGACGCGGGCGACCGCGCCAACCTGGAAAAGCTTTTGCTGGATCTCGCCGACGTGCCTGAGCAGGCGCGCACGGCGCGATTTCAATGCCTGATGGTGTATATGCGGCACGCCAACGATCCTACGCCGATCATCTGCCAGGGGACCTGGGAAGGACGCATTTTGCCTGCACCGCGCGGCGAGCAGGGATTCGGTTACGACCCGGTGTTCTTCGTGCCCACGCACAGCTGCTCCTCCGCCGAACTGGAGCCGGCGATCAAGAACGCGCTGAGTCACCGCGGCCAGGCGCTGCGCAAACTGGTGGCGGCGCTGAGCTAGCGGGCCGTTGAGAAACGTGATCAGGGGATGCAGCGCAAGGCGGGAACGGGCGAAAAAGCTGAGTGTACTCGTAGTACATGAGCATTTTGAGCCCGTTTCCAACGCCGCGATGCGCCCCTCAGTGCGTTTTTCAACCGCCTGCTAGCCGCTGCGTCGCCGTACCGGTAGCCGCCATGTTCAACTTCACCTCTCTCCCACCGCTGGCGCTGTATATCCACATCCCCTGGTGCGTTCGCAAGTGTCCTTACTGCGACTTCAACTCGCACGAGGCGCGCGACGGCATTCCGGAACGCGCTTATGTCGACGCGCTGTTGAACGACCTGGACCAGGAACTGCCGGCGGTCTGGGGACGGGTGGTCAGCAGCATCTTCATCGGCGGCGGGACACCGAGCCTGTTCAGCGCCGAGGCGATCGATCGCCTGCTCACGGGTGTCCGCGCGCGGCTTGCCTGCAAACCCGGCCTGGAGATCACGTTGGAGGCCAACCCGGGCACAGTCGAACAGGGGCGCTTCCGCGAGTTCCGCGCTACCGGGATCAATCGCCTGTCCATTGGCGTGCAAAGCTTCGATGCCGGCCTGCTCGCGAAGATCGGCCGCATTCACGGCCGCGGCGAGGCAATCCGCGCCGCTGAACTCGCGCACGATGCCGGCTTCGCGAGCTTCAACCTGGATTTGATGTTCGGCCTGCCCGACCAGACGCCGACGCAGGCCCTGCAGGACCTGTCGACCGCGATGGATCTCGAACCCGCGCACCTTTCCTGGTATCAGCTCACGCTCGAGCCGAACACCTATTTTCACCGCTTCCCGCCCGAGCTACCGGACGACGACCTGGTCTGGGATATGCAGCAGCAGGGTCAGGCGCGTCTCGCCGCCCGTGGCTATACTCAATACGAAGTCTCGGCCTATGCGCTGGCGGGCCAGGAATGTCGGCACAATCTCAATTATTGGCGCTACGGTGATTATCTCGGTATCGGCGCAGGTGCCCATCAGAAAATCACTGATGCGGCAACGCAGCGCATTCACCGTCGCTGGAAGCTCAAGAATCCACGCGATTATATGGCGGCAGCATCCGGCGAGGCGCGGATCGGCGGTCACAGCGAACCGGATAGCGCCGAGGTCATTCTGGAATTCCTGATGAACGCGTTACGCTTGAACACGGGGTTCGATACGCCAACCTGGGAACAGGCGACCGGCCTGGATTTCGCAACCGTGCGGCCGGCCCTGCAACGCGCGCAGGAACGGGGGCTCCTGGAACCCGACGCGCCCTGGCGCTGTACCGCGCGGGGCCGTCGCTTCCTGAACGACCTGCTTGCGGAATTCGTGCCTGATGACTGACATGCTCGAGGAGTTCGCAGTGGACTGCCCGTATTGCGGCGAGGCGATCTCGATCAGCGTCGACGGCTCGGCGGGCGATCAGGATTTCATCGAGGATTGCAGCGTCTGCTGCAGCCCCA
>JBAYTM010000410.1:0-2898 GCA_041675685.1 Thiohalobacteraceae bacterium | reverse complement strand
GCGCGCATGCCCGCGGCCGTCGCGGCGCGCGCGGTGACCTCGGGGAAAAAATACATGTCGTTGAAACAGGTGATGCCGCCGCGCAGCATTTCCGCAATCGCCAGCAGGCTTCCATCGTGCACGAACTCCTCGCTGACCCAACGGCCTTCGGCCGGCCAGATGTGACGTTGCAGCCAGTCCATCAGCGGGAGATCGTCGGCCAGTCCGCGCAGCAACGACATCGCCGCGTGGGTGTGCGCATTGATCAGTCCGGGGATCAGGGCGTGCCGGTCGAGATGGATTTCGGATACGCCGCGGTATCGACGCCGTGCCTCCTCCGCGGGGAGGATGGCGACGATGCGGCCTTCATGAATCGCCAGACTGTAATCGCAGAGGACGCGGTCGTCCGGTTCCACGGGGATGATCCAGCGTGCGTGCAGGAGACTGTCGACGGTTTGCATTGGGTGGGGTGTGGTTGGGTTCGCGCTAGTATACCGAAACGCGCCGGCGGTGCCTGGGGTGACCGCGGAAATGCATCGGCCGCCTTGCGGCGGCCGATGCGATCACGACAGGCTGGCGTCCCGGATTACCGAACCACCTGCTCCGAACCCCGGATGGTGATCTCCACCCGGCGATTCTGTGCGCGGCCTGCGTCGGTGCTGTTGTCGGCCACCGGCTGGCTTTCGCCCATGCCGGATGTCGACACCAGGCTCGGATCGACGCCCTGATCCAGCAGATAGTTCTTGACCGCGTTGGCGCGGCGCATCGACAGCTGCTCGTTGTAGGCTTCCGATCCGACGCTGTCGGTATGACCGACGATGGTCACAGCTTCGACGTCTCCCAGGGAACGTACGCGATTGGCAACCTCGTCGAGACGGGGTTTGGCGGCTTCCTTGATCTTGTCCTTGTCGAAATCGAACAGCGCGGCGGCCGACAGGGAGACGGTTTCGCTGATCGGCTTCGGCGCCGGGACCGGTGCCGGCTCGGCGGCGGGTTCCGGTTCCGCGACCACCAGACCGCAACCTTCGATCAGCTTGTCGTCCGACCAGGACGAGGTGCGAACGCAGTTGCCCGATCCGTCGGTGACGATATGTGCGCGGGAATCGCCGACAAAGGCTTCGTTCACGGTGCCGCCTTCGTGCGCTATGGCGAGTCCGCTGGCGCTCAGGCTGGCGGCGATAGCAGTGACAAGTAACGTCTTATTCATTGTTGGTCTCCCAAAGGGTAATGCCGAAAGCGTTGGTTTTTCGATTGAGTGGCGTTAGCGCCATTGTCGGCTAATTTACAGCAACGCCGGTTCACATACCAGCGGCTTCTATGTCAGAATTGCAAAACATCGCAGCAAAGTAGAGTTGACCGGAGGTCGTCGTGCGTGTCGCGTTGCTGGAAGATGATACGCACCAGGCTGAGGTCATGCAGCTATGGTTAGAGGCGGCCGGTCACGCGTGCAACAGCTTCCCGACCGGCAAGTCCTTCCTGGCCAGTCTCGCGCAACAGCGTTACGACCTCGTGGTGCTCGACTGGGTGCTTCCGGATACCAGCGGCATTGAAATTCTCCAACAGGTGCGCTCAGGCGTCGATTGGCGGGTCCCGGTCATCTTCGTGACCCAGAAGGGCGACGAAAAAGACGTCGTGCTGGCCCTCGAGCAAGGCGCCGACGACTACATGACCAAACCGGTCAAGCCGTTGGAGATGCTGGCCCGGATTACCGCGCTGGGTCGACGCGCGCTTCCGCCAGATGAACACGGCGACTCGCTGAACATAGGCGGATACCGGCTGGACAGTCGGAATCGCACCATCGAGCACCACGGTCAGCGCGTCGAGTTGACGCATAAAGAATTCGATCTGGCGCTGTTTCTTCTCCGCAATATCGGCCGCCTCCTGTCGCGCGGAGAAATACTGGTATCGGTATGGGGTACCGCGGCGGACCTTGCGACGCGCACCGTGGATACGCATATCAGTCGAGTCCGCAACAAGCTCGCGCTGCGGCCGGAAAACGGCTGGAAGTTGACGGCGGTCTATCAGCACGGTTACCGACTGGTGCGGGTAATCGCGCCAGAGGCAGGTTCGACCGACGCCGGCGACGATTGATCCGCACGCCAGTCGGGTTCGCACACACAGCACCGGCAATGACTCCCCGTACACCACGAGGCAGATGATGTCGCAACCAAACACCCAGGCGCACGACAGCATCCGCGCAGTCGAATGGAAGGACGACCGACTGGCGCTGTTGGATCAGCGCTACCTGCCGGCTCGCGAAGACTATCTCTATTTCACTGACGCTGCCGGCGTGGCGCAGGCCATCCGCGACATGGTGGTGCGCGGCGCCCCGGCGATCGGTATTGCCGCGGCCTATGGCGTGGTCCTTGCCGCGCGGGCCGCGTATGCCGCGGCGGGCGACGCCTGGCGTACGGCAATCGAGGCCGACCTGGCGCGTTTGGCGGCGTCGCGTCCGACCGCCGTGAATCTGTTCTGGGCGCTGGCGCGGATGCGCGCGCGCTTCGCAACCCTCTCGGGCGATCCGGTGCCGTCGTTGTTGACCGAGGCACGCAGCATTCATGAAGAAGACGTGCAGGCCAATCGCCGCATGGGCGAGTTGGGCGCCGCCCTGCTCGGGAACACCCAGGGCGTTCTGACGCACTGCAACACAGGCTCGCTGGCGACCGGCGGCTACGGCACGGCGCTTGGCGTGATCCGCAGCGGCTGGACCACGGGACGTATTGCGTCGGTCTTTGCCGACGAAACCCGGCCCTGGCTGCAGGGCTCCCGTTTGACCGCCTGGGAGCTGGTTCGGGATGCGATCCCGGTGACGCTGTTGGCGGATAGCGCGGCGGCGCAACTGATGCGCGCCGGACGTGTCCAGTGGGTCATCGTGGGCGCCGACCGGATCGCCGCCAACGGGGATGTCGCCAACAAAAT
>JBAYTM010000409.1:0-2899 GCA_041675685.1 Thiohalobacteraceae bacterium | reverse complement strand
GATCGACAGATCCGCGCCGAGAAGGTGATCATTGCGACAGGATCGCGGCCCATTGTGCCGCGCGCCTGGGAAGGCTTTGCCGATCGCATACTGACTACCGACGATTTCTTCGAGCAGGAAGACCTGCCCGCGACCATGGCCGTGATCGGCCTGGGCGTGATCGGTCTGGAACTCGGACAGACCTTGCATCGGCTGGGCGTGCAGGTCACCGGCATCGACGTAGCCACCGAGATCGGCGGTCTGCGCGATCCCGAGGTGAACGCAATAGCGGTCGAAGTCATCGGCAAGGAGTTCCCGCTCTGGCTGGGACAGCCGGCCGAGGTCAGCGAAGAGCCGGGTGGGAAACTGCGGGTCGCCGCCGGCGAGCGCAGCCTGGTGGTCGACAAGATTCTGGTTTGTATGGGCCGACGCCCGAACCTCTGCACGCTCGGGCTCGACACCATCGGCGTCCCGTTCAACGCCCGCGGTGTACCCGATTACGATCCACATACCCTGCAGATCGGCACGTTCCCCATCTTCATCGCCGGCGACGTCAACGGCGATCGGCCGATTCTGCACGAGGCGAATCTCGAGGCGCGCATGGCCGCCTACAACGCGACCCACGAACCGATTCTCGGCTTCAAGCGCAAAGTGCCACTGGCGATCACCTTCTGCGACCCCAATATCGTCAGCGTCGGTGCGGGCTGGGACAGCCTCGATGCGACCGAGGTGGAAGTCGGCGAGATGAAGTTCGGTCCGCTCGGGCGTGCGTTGGTCATGGCCAAGAACAAAGGCGTGCTCCGGCTGTACGCGCGCAAGAGCGACGGTCGTTTGCTCGGCGCCGCGATGATCGCGCCTAAAGGCGAAAACCTCGGACATCTGCTGGCCTGGTGCATGCAGCAGGAACTCGGTGTGATGGACCTGCTGAAGATGCCCTTCTATCACCCGACCATCGAAGAGGGCCTGCAGGCCGCACTGTACGATTTGCGGCGCAAGCTCGACATTCAGGCCGAGATTCCCCTGGAGTTGGAGCCGATCTGACGCGGGATGCCTGCGCGCCATAGTGGTCGCGGTGTCGTCGATCGGTAACCAGGACAGAATAGGACCCCCGGGCAGCTCAATGGCTTCAGGGGTTACTGCCTCGGCGACGCCTCGGCCGGTTCCGCTTCGGACGCCGCTTCAGACGCGCCTTCAACCGTCTCGTCAGGCGCCTCTTCCGGATTTTCTTCCTGCGCCTCGTCCAAGTCCAACGCAAGCTCGAGCTCCAGCAGCGGCTTCGCGCTTTCTTCCGGCAGTTGGTATTGCAGCCCGAGGTCCGGCCGCGCGAGCAGGGTCTCGCCCTCGGCCTGGTGCAATTCGAAGCGGATTTGCCGGCCGTCGGCCAACTCGATGATCACCGGCTTGGTATCCGGCATCTCCTGGAGCTTGCGCACCCAGAGCGCGCTGGCGTGGGTCCAGGCGTCGATCAGCTTCTGCGCGGCATCGGCGGAGAGGTGCTCGGGTGCAGGCTCGACCGACCAACCGTTGCCTGTCTGCTTGTCGATCCTGTGCTCAGGCAGTTGGATCGCCGCGATGACCGCGCCCTCCGGCAGCAGTTTGCGGCTGGCGAACTGCGCCTGTCCGCCGCGCAGAATATGTTGGTAGTTATCCTGGATCAGATGCACCTGATCGCCGAGCTGTACGTAGCGGAGATTGTCCAGCGGGTCGGTGCCGCCAAAGCGAAGTTCGGTTGCATCGAGACGCAGAATGGTCTGGGCCGGATCGAGTTGCAGCTGAGCAAGCTCGAGTTCACTGGCGGGATAGCTGCGCGCGGGACGCGTGTCGAGCAACCGCAGCAGGCTGTTCACCTGTATCGGATCGGCGGGAAGGGCCGGATCGCCGACGATCCACCAGCCGTCCTCGCGCCGCTCCAGGGCAAGCCTGTCGTCCTCGCCTCGAACGATCTCCATGCCGGTGATCTGTCCGGCGTCGAGCGTGGTGAGCGGCGGGTTTTCCGGGGGCGTCTCGATGCCCGGTTTGTAGACGACCACGGCGATCAGCACCAGCACGCCGATCAGCATGAGCAGATTGAGCAGCAGGCGTTTGTTCACGGCGAAGGCCTCCAGGGATCGGACCGCTCAGGTGAGCGGTCGGAGCGGTCAAAGCAGCGACCGATCGTGGTTTTATCCGCCCGGCACGCGGCGCCACGATCTGAGCGACACGCGCGGTCGCCGGGCCGCCTGCGGCGTACTCAACGTTTGCGGCGACGTACCCAGATCGTCACGCCGGCAATCACCAGCGCCAGCGGCACGCCTACGAGGAACCCGAGACCGATGACGGCCTGCTGGGCGTTGGACAGGTTCAACGACTGATCGGGTGCGGCCTTTGCGCGGATATCGATGAAGTCATCGTCGTGTCCCAGCCATTCGATGATGTTCAACCCAAGATCGAGGTTACCGCCATTGCCTAGATAGGCGTTGGAAATGAAATCGCCGTCGCCGATCACGATGACACGCTGTTCGCGCGCCTCGGCCGGTTCATCCGCTTCGCCTGCGGTGCCGTCATGCGCGCGCTGGAAGACGAAGCCGAGGTCCAGCGGTCCGGCGCGCTCTTCGCCGCCGGCGTCGAAACTGATCTCGCCCGTGAGCGGCCCGGTTTCGGTCCAGGCGCGTGACACCGTCGACAGCAAGGGTTGACCTTCCCAATCACCGGCACGGTTCCAGTCCAGTGCGGCGGCGCCGGGAAACAGCGTCAGGGTGCGCAGTTCGCGCGTCACGGGGTGCGCGGGATATTCCGGTACCAGCGCAAAGTCCGGATTCTGGATACCGAACAACTGTGTGGTCGCGTCGACCACGACGCCGGGAAGGAATTCGACGCCGAGATATTCCGCGACGCGTTCCATACCGGCCTGCCCGCGGGGGTCGGCGAGCCACAGCAGATT
>JBAYTM010000408.1:0-2909 GCA_041675685.1 Thiohalobacteraceae bacterium | reverse complement strand
TCGAGACTCACCGCCGTGAGCGCCTGGGTCTCGCCGTAGCGCAGGCCGACGTCGAGCAGGCGCACGACCGGCGCGGACGTTGCCTGATTCATTCCACAATGTTCGTTTGCAGAAAGGCAGGCCAGGCGGCATCGGGATCGAGCCGCACATAGGCCATGCCGGGCAGGCCGGTCTTGACCTGTTCCAAATGCTTGCGCAGCAACTCGGGCGGAATCTGTGCACGGATGCGGAACATCAGCTTCTCCCGCTCCGCCCGCGTTTCCACCGTCTTGGGTGTGAACTGGGCCACGTCGGCCACGAAGGACACCCGCGCCGGGATGACATATTGCGGCGCCGCATCGAGCACCAGACGGACGTCGGTGCCCAGCGCAACCCGGCCGGCGGCCGCCGTCGGCAGGAAAAAGGTCATGTACACGTCGCTCAGATCCACCAGATTCAGCACCCGGCCGCCGCCGGCCACCACCTCGCCGACCCGCGCCACCAGGTACTGCACGCGGCCGTCGCGCGGCGCTTTCAATTCACTGTCGTCGATATCGGCCTGGATGCGCTCGACGGTCGCCTCCGCGGCCTCGACCTGCGCCTGCGCCCCGGCGATCTGCGAGCGCGCGGTGATGATGCCCGCTTCCGTGGCGGACACCTGCGCGCGCGCCGCGCTGACCGCCGCCTCGGCACTCAGCATCCGCGCCCGGTCGTTATCCGCCTCCTGTCGAGACACCGCGTCGGTTTTGGCCAGTGCCGCCGAACGCGCGGACTGCCGACGCGCGGCCTCGAACTCCGCCTCGCGCTGCAACACCACCGCCTGGGCCGCCGCCTGTTCGCTCTCGCGCTGGGCAAGCTGGCTGTCCGCCGTCGCCACCGCACTCTGTGCCTGCCGCGCTTGTGCCTGCGCCTGGTGCAGCTGCGCCTGCAGCGTCGCGATGTCCATGCGGGCAACCACCTGTCCGGCGGTGACGAACTCGCCCTCGCGCACCAGAATGTCCGCCACCCGTCCGGGCGTCTTGGCCGCGACGTCGATCTCAGTGGCTTCGATGCGGCCGTTGCCGCTGGCAAGATTTTCATCCTGCCCGTCGATGCCATAGCCTTGCCAGAGCTGCCAGCCCAGGACGGCCGCGACGCCAAGCGCCAGCCCCCATACGATCCAACTTGTCGCGGTCTTTTTTTGTGCAGTCACCGTTACTTCTCCGTGGAACATGCAGTCTGGCCAGGTGATCAGGCGTCGCTCTACGGACGCTCTTTCGTCATGTCAGCATACGCCGTCGAATGGCCGGTGAGGTAGTTTTCGCATTGGCCACAATGTGCAAAAGACATCACCACAGGTTGCACAGAAACCTACCGAAAAAGCAAAGCGGCTTTAAGATAAACAGTGCTATCTGCGCCTTGGACAATATCCACTCACCACCCTGGCAGCCGCCCGTGAACAGGCACGGGAGGCACGCAAGGTTCTGGATACGGGCAAGGATCCACAATACGTCCAGAGTGACAAAGACCGAATCCGCAAGCGCGGGACAGTGGCCGCGCTGAGCCGCCGCGACCGGATTGGGCGTTCTCCTGGTGGAATAAATTCGCGGTTCCGATCAATGCCGTGTTCCCCTACCCACCCAATTGCAACGGCCGCCACGCCCGGAATTCAGAAAGCCTGAGACGGTACCGGGTGACGTTTCCCTCATGGAGGTTCTTGAGGTCGTCCAGCGCCAGTTCGGTAACGTGATCCACGTCCTGCGGCGGCACTAACGATTCCACTACGGCTCGCACAGCAGCCATTTCCGGCGGTTGATGACTGCGGACAACCTCAGCGACTACGGCGATCAATGCCTCCCGGTAGCGCAGACGCATAGGATCCGGTTCGGCAACCGTCTCACGGATCACCTGATAACGCTGACAAGAACGCTCATAGGCCCATACGAACACATCCCGCAGAAGTTCCATGCGATTCAGTTCATACACACCAAGCGTTCCCTCTACATAGGCCTGCTCAGGCACATCGATGAAGGACAGCGGGCAAAGGTTGTTCCGGATGAGCGAAATGTTCGCGCCCAGTCGCGACACGCGCTTGTTCACGTCTACAAACGGTTGCAGGTAAGGGATATGTACCATGACAAAAAAGGCTTGTTCGAAAGGATCTTCGGTTGCATCGGCCTTTTCCAGTATCAATCGGAAGTATTGATTGAGCTGCTGAGGGATCCCCAACGGATGGAACACAGTACCGGTGATGTCGACGATACGATTGCGCAGACGCCCACTCTCGGCCGGATCCGCCAGCAGGTTTTCCGACAGCAGCGCATGCAGATTGGAGAAGGTAAAGGTATTGAAGCCGATGTCCTCCGCCTGCTCCACCAACAGCTCGATGGCCGCTTTGTGGTTCAGAATCATCTGCGCTTCACGGCGATCTTTGCCCTCGGCGACCTGGCCGAGTTCGATCAGATTCTGGGTATCGAGTCGCGTATAGGTATTGCCTTCCAATCGGCTCGATGCCCAGGACAAGTCGATCAATAGCCTCCCCAGGATGTCGCGGGCATAGGTACCCGCGGGTCGCTCACCGTCGGGCGAACGTCCAATCCGGTGGAGGTGATCACGCACTGCCTGGGACAGGTAATGGGACTCATTCGGTCGATAGCCCTCCAGGAACGTCCGGTCATAACCCACCGGTTTGCGTTGCTGGATGGGCCGACGGATGTACGTCAGGATGTCCGCGCTTTCGGGGGAGGTCGGCACATAGACCTCAGCCGGAGCCACCCTCTCCTCACCCCGATCCTCGACCTCGGTACCCGCAACACCAACCTCCACCCCCGCCGGTGCACGGTAGATACGGGCCTTGCCCTCCCCGATGGCCACGAGACGTTGTTGCTCAACCAGATCACCCAAGCGGCGCTGCAAGGTGCGGCGGCTGGCGAGGTCCGCCAGGAGACCAT
>JBAYTM010000407.1:0-2915 GCA_041675685.1 Thiohalobacteraceae bacterium | reverse complement strand
GCGCCAAAGCCCGATCGCGCCGATCCATTGGGCGGTCGCGGATTTCTGCCTGGTGGAATCGGTGTCGGGAGAGCAGGGCAGCGACTATCGCGTGCTGGCCCGGTGGCCACTGAATGTCCCCGCCTAGGGTCCGAACCGCCCGGTTGCAGTCCTAAACCGGATACTGTATAAAACTACAGTACCGCTGCGGTGACGCCATTGCGCCCGGTGATGCTCTCGACTCACAGGTTTTTCGCCTCCGGGTTCTGGGGTCCAACATCCCGAGGCGCTGCAGGGTTGCCCGGCGGTTCATGGAGCGTGGGATAATCGCCTCCGCTCCATTTCATTCAACGTCCGGCGGCCAGGGATGGCTGCGGACCGATCAAACAGCAGGGGAGACAGGCAAATGGACGACAACAAACGCAAGGCCCTGGGCGCGGCATTGAGCCAGATCGAGAAGCAGTTCGGCAAGGGCGCCGTGATGCGCATGGGCGATGTCGGCGCGGCGCGCGACATCGACGTGATCTCCACCGGCTCGCTGAGTCTCGACCTGGCGCTCGGTATCGGCGGTTTGCCGCGCGGTCGCGTGGTCGAGATCTACGGACCGGAATCCTCCGGTAAGACGACCCTGACCCTGCAGGTCATCGCCGAGGCCCAGAAGCTGGGCGGCACCGCCGCCTTCGTCGATGCCGAACACGCGCTGGACCCTGCCTATGCGGCCAAGCTCGGTGTGAAGGTCGACGACCTGCTGGTGTCCCAGCCGGACACCGGCGAACAGGCCCTCGAGATTGCGGACATGCTGGTGCGCTCCAGCGCGGTCGATGTGGTCGTGGTCGATTCGGTCGCCGCGCTTACACCCAAGGCCGAAATCGAAGGCGAGATGGGCGATTCGCATATGGGTCTGCATGCGCGACTGATGTCCCAGGCGCTGCGCAAGCTCACGGCCAACATCAAGCGTTCCAATACCCTGGTCATCTTCATCAACCAGATCCGTATGAAGATCGGTGTGATGTTCGGTAATCCTGAAACCACCACCGGCGGCAACGCGCTCAAGTTCTACGCCTCGGTGCGCATGGACATCCGTCGCACCGGCGCCATCAAAAAGGGCGACGAGGTCATCGGCAACGAAACGCGCGTGAAAGTGGTCAAGAACAAGGTCGCACCGCCGTTCAAACAGGCCGAATTCGAGATCCTCTACGGCGAAGGCATTTCCCGCCACGCCGAAATCATCGATCTGGGCGTCAAGGCCAGCATCGTCGACAAGGCCGGCGCCTGGTACAGCTACGGCGGCGAACGCATCGGCCAGGGCAAGGACAACGCCAAGCAATATCTCAAGGAGCATCCGGCGACCGCACAGGAGATCGAGGACAAGATCCGCGCGGCCTTGATGGTGCAGCCGGTGGTGCCGCCGGAGGCCGAAGACGAGCGTGAAGAAGCCCTGGAAGAGGTCTGACGCGCGCATCCAGGCCGAAGACGACGCGCCGGATCCGCAGGCGCTGGAGCGGACCGCCATCGGGCTGTTGGCTCGGCGCGATCACAGTCGCGCCGAGCTGCTGCGCAAACTGACCGTGCGCGGGTTCGCCGTTGCCGATGCAGAGGCGCTGCTCGACCGATTGGAGGCCCAGCGTCTGCAATCCGATGCCCGCTTCGCCGAGTGTTACGCACGCATGCGCAGCGACCGCGGCTACGGTCCGCAGCGCATCCGCGCCGAACTGCGCGAACGCGGTGTCGCCGCGGAGCTCGTCGAACAGCAACTCGCAGATTTGGCGCGCGTCGATTCGCGCATCGACGACGTCTGGCGGCGCAAGTTCGCCGGCCGTCTGCCGCGGGACTACCGCGAGCGCGCCCGGCAGATGCGTTTTCTCCAGCAGCGCGGCTTTCCCCTCGGTGAGATTCACGCCTTGTTCGGGCGGTTGGGAGCGGCCGACGACTCCGATCGGTCCAACGACGACACGGCGCTGTAAGCACTCGCCTGGTTTAGCGCCGAGACTGGGTCCGCGCGGCCGACAAAACCCCCGAACGACCCCTCTGACCCCATGACGGCGGTCACTCTCTTGGGTTAAGCTTGCAAAGCTTAACCCCTGACGCCGATTGAACAATTCCAGCGACGCCTAACCCCATGCCGAACCCCAAAATGACCAGCGCCGAAATCCGCCAGAGCTTCCTCGACTTCTTCCGGGAGAAGGGCCACGCCCTGGTGCCCTCCAGTTCGCTGGTGCCGGGCAACGACCCGACCCTGCTGTTCACCAACGCCGGTATGGTCCAGTTCAAAGAGGTGTTTCTCGGCCAGGAACAGCGGCCCTATACGCGGGCGGCCAGCAGCCAACGCTGTGTGCGCGCCGGCGGCAAGCACAACGATCTCGAAAACGTCGGCTATACCGCGCGCCATCACACATTCTTCGAGATGCTGGGCAACTTCAGCTTTGGCGATTATTTCAAGCGCGAGGCGATCCAGTACGCCTGGGAATACCTCACGCAACGACTCCAGCTGCCCGCGGAAAAACTCTGGATCACCATCTACCAGGATGACGACGAGGCCGCCGACATCTGGCTCAAGGAGATCGGCGTCGATCCTGCGCGCTTCACGCGCATCGGCGACAAGCCGGGCGGCAAGCGTTACGAAAGCGACAACTTCTGGTCGATGGGCGACACGGGTCCCTGTGGGCCCTGTACGGAAATCTTTTACGACCACGGCCCGGAAATCGCGGGCGGTCCGCCGGGCACGCCGGAGGAAGACGGCGATCGCTATATCGAGATCTGGAATCTCGTCTTCATGCAGTACAACCGCGATGCCTCGGGGACCATGACGCCCTTGCCCAAGCCGTCGGTCGATACCGGTATGGGACTCGAACGGCTGGCGGCGGTGCTGCAACAGGGCCACAGCAACTACGAGATCGATCTGTTCCGGCACCTGATCCAGGCGGTCGCCGAACTCG
>JBAYTM010000406.1:0-2930 GCA_041675685.1 Thiohalobacteraceae bacterium | reverse complement strand
GGCCGCACTCCTGGTGACCACCATCAAGTTCAACGGCTCGCTGATCATGCAGGTGCAGGGCGACGGCCCGGTGTCGTTAGTCGTGGTGCAGGCCAAGGCGGACCGTACGCTGCGCGGCCTGGCGCACTGGACCGATCCGGTGCTGCCCGGGCCGCTGGCGCAGTTGGTGGGCAAGGCGCGCCTCGCCATCACTATCGACCAGGGCGGCGATCGCGAGCGCTACCAGGGCATCGTCGCACTCGAATCCGAAGAGCATTTCGCGGGCGCCCTGGAAGATTACTTCGCACGTTCCGAGCAGCTCGCGACGCGGCTCTGGCTCAGTGCCGGTCCGGAGCGTGCCGCCGGATTGCTGCTGCAGGCGCTGCCGGGCGAGACCGACGATGCCGACGCCTGGAACCGCACCGTGCAATTGGCCGATACCTTGCGCGGCGCCGAGCTGCTGGAACTGCCCCACCGCGAGCTGCTGCGTCGGCTGTTTCACGAAGAGGACGTGCGTCTGTTCGAGCCGGAGCCGGTCAGCTTCCGCTGCAGCTGCACGCGCGAGCGCATCGAGACCGTGCTGCGCAGTCTCGGCTATGCCGAGGTGAAGGGCATCATCGAAGAGCAGGGGCAGGTCAGCGTCGACTGCGAGTTCTGCAACCAGAACTATCTGTTCGACCCGGTCGATGTCGAGAAGCTGTTCGCCGCGGCGGATCATCAGCCGGCCGTGCCGCCCACGCGCCACTGAAGCCCGTGCACTACGCTTAGGAACCTCTGAACAATTCGTCATTCCGGCGCATGCCGGAATCTATGTCTTTGAATCTCTGGATTCCCGCTTTCGCGGGAATGACGGAATATGAATTGTTCAGAGGTTCCCTAAGAAGGCGCGGCATCAGCCGCGAATCGCTTCGTACCACGAATCCGGGAGAGACCGCTACCAATGAAAACCTTCCGCTCCGATCACTGGTCGATCAATCTCCCGGACGATTGGGAGGAAGAGCAGGACGACGAAGGCGTGACACTGTTCGATCCGCAGGCGAGCGGTGCGCTGAAGATCTCGGCGATGCCGCAGGGGCAGACCGTCGACGACGGTTTCCTGGAATACATGGCGGCTGAGCACCTCGAGGCCGGCGCGGAGCCGGAGGAGGCCGAACTCGGGGACTTCGACGGCTTGATGTTGAGTTATGGCGACGCGGAGCTGTACTGGCGCGAGTGGTACCTGCGGGCGGACGAGCTGATGCTGTATGTCACCTATCATTGTCCGCTGGCCGACGAGGGCAAACAGGACGACGAAGTGGACGCGATCCTCGAGACGCTGCAACTTGCCTAAGCGCGGGACGAAGCGCCGTTTCGACCAAGTCTCGTACATCATCAATTGAGCAGCCTACCCGATGTCCCAACGTTTCCTGATCTGCACCGACCTGGATCGCACTATCCTGCCGAACGGCTTCCAGCCCGAGTCTCCACAGGCCCGGCCGTTGTTGCGTCGGCTTGCGGAGCACCCGTCGGTGACGCTGGTGTACGTCAGTGGCCGTTACCTGGGGTCGATCGAGGCGGCGATCCGCGACTACGAACTGCCGTTGCCGGACTATGCCATCGGCGATGTCGGTACCAGTATCTATCGGCCCGCGCATGGCGAATGGCGGTTGTGGGAACAGTGGTCGCAACGCATCGGCGCCGATTGGCATGGCCGCAGCCGTGAGGAGATCGCAAGCTGGTTCGAGGATATCGAGCAGCTGGCGCCCCAGGAACCCGCAAAACAGAACCGCTTCAAGCTGAGTTATTACACGCCGGCGGATCTGGATGTGGACGCCATGTTCGAGGAAATGCAGGCACGGCTGAGCGCACGCGACGTCAAGTGCAGTCTGGTATGGAGTGTCGATGAAACTTCCGATACCGGTCTGATCGACCTGTTGCCGGCGCGTGCGACCAAGCTCAGCGCGGTGCAGTTTCTGATGGACGAGTCAGGTTTCGATGTGAAGTACACCCTGTTCGCGGGCGATTCGGGCAACGATCTGCCCGTGCTGGTCAGCGGCATCCCGGCGGTACTGGTCGCCAATGCGACGGACGAGGTGCGTCGCGCGACCGTAGAAGCCTGCGCAGCTTCCGGCAGGGAACAGACCTTGTACCTGGCGCGCGGCGGTTTTCTCGACATGAACGGCAACTATGCCGCGGGCGTGCTGGAAGGCGTGGCGCACTTCTATCCGCAGCTGATCCCCTGGCTCGCCGAGGCGTCGTAACCAAGGGCGGCCATTCAGTCGCCGGTGGGCGTGATGGAAAACTCGCGCACCTGCGGCATGCTCGACAGCGATTCGGCCAGCCGGCGGTAGTTGTCGCGGTCGCGACTGCGGATTGTCATGAGATATTCGAAGTATTGTCCGCCCTCGCGCGATGCGTAATGCGGATTGGCGCAGGTCACGCCATGTTGCGCGATCAGTTCCGTGAGCGCCCGTTGCGGCATGATGTTGTTGTGCGCGAATCGGATGCTGAGCTGGCCGTAATGCAGCGAGGGAAGGGAGCCCTCCACCCAGCGAAACAGCGACAGCACCAGGAGCGTCAGCAGCGTCGCGGTAAAGGCGGGAAAGTAGAAGCCGATGCCGGCGAGAATGCCGATGGCAGCGGTGATCCAGATCGACGCGGCCGTGGTCAGGCCGCGAATGCTCAAACCCTCCTTCATGACGACGCCGGCGCCAAGGAAGCCGATGCCGGTCATCACGCCCTGGGCCATTCGCGTCGGATCGATGCGCAAGGTATCGGTCGGCAGCCCCTGCATCAGATCCACCTGATGGACGGTCAACAGCATCAACAGACTGGAGGCCAGGCAGACCAGGGCGTGGGTGCGGAACCCGGCAGGGCGGCCGTGTACGGTGCGTTCCAGTCCGATCAGTCCGCCGGCGGTCAACGCGGCCAACAGGGGCAGGAGAATCTGGCTGTATTCCATGATCGGGGGG
>JBAYTM010000405.1:0-2946 GCA_041675685.1 Thiohalobacteraceae bacterium | reverse complement strand
GCGCGGCGTAACGCGTATACCGCCTCTACATCTTCGATTGCAGGTAGTTCTGCAAGCCGACCTTCTCGACCAGGTCGAGCTGAGTCTCCAGCCAATCGATATGTCCTTCCTCGCTCTCCAGGATGTCTTCGAACAGCTCACGCGAGACAAAGTCCTTCACGGCCTCGCAGTGGGTAATCGCCTCGCGTAGCAAGGGCAACGCCTCACGTTCCAGGTCGAGATCGCAGCGCAGCATCTCGGATACGTTCTCGCCGATACGCAACTTGCCGATGTCCTGAAGATTGGGAAGGCCTTCAAGAAACAGGATCCGTTTGATGAGTGAATCCGCATGCTTCATCTCATCAATGGATTCATGGTACTCGTGCTCGTTGAGTTCCTTGAGACCCCAGTTTTCGTACATGCGCGCATGCAGGAAATACTGGTTGATAGCCGTCAGTTCGTTGCGCAAGGTTTTGTTGAGGAACTCTATGATCTTTGCGTCACCTTTCATGGCCTTCTCCCTGCAGGATAGCGAAACGATCGGAGCACTCCGCAAACTGCGGGGCAAGAAAAAAGTCTAGCAGAGGAATTGCGGACGTTAAGCGGCAACGTCGGCTGCGAGGCCACAGCCGGAAGCGTTTTCGCGTTGCCCGAGGGCGTCGTCGAGAACCCGACGTGCACAGGGCGCGCATCTGCCGCATTGGGTCGCAACGCCGAGCTGCCGGCTGAGTTCGCGCAGACTGCCAACGCCCTGCTCGCACACCGCCGAGCGGATCTCCCCGCAAGTCACGCCCTTGCATACACACACATACATAGTCACGCCCTCCTGGGAAGGATTTAAACGCGAATGCGAGTGATTGTCAATTGCGTTATTACCGGGGCGCGGCAAGGGTCATTCGCGCTGCGGGCGAGCGGGCTGTTTCAGTAGTCCGAAAGCGAAGGGGAAAAGCGCCGAGTCAGCGGCCGGGCCGCACCAATCCGCCCACACCGGCCTCCTCCAGCGCGTTGTTGAGCAGGGTACGGATCGCAGTTTCCTTTTCCATCTGCAACACCTGCTCGGTCAGCTCTCTGGCATGCGTCTGACTAAAGGCACGGACCACGGATTTGACGCGCAGCAGGCTGCCGACGCTCATGCTGAGACTGTCGACGCCCAGGCCAAGCAGCAACAATGCAGCGGCGGGATCGCCGGCCAATTCGCCGCAAACCCCCACCGGCCGACCATGACGATGCGCGCCTTCGATGATCTGCGCCAAGGCGCGCACCACGGCCGGGTGCAGCGTCCGATAGAGCTCGGCGACGCGGGTGTTGTTGCGGTCGACGGCCAACAGATATTGCGTCAGGTCGTTGGTGCCGACGGAAAAGAACGCCACGCGTTGCGCCAGCGCGTCGATCTGATAGACCGCGGAGGGCACCTCGATCATCACGCCGACCGGCGGCATGCGTACCCTCTCACCCTCCTCGAGCAATTCCTGATAGGCACGGCGGATCAAGGCCAGCGCCTCGTCCACCTCGCCGACATCGCTGATCATGGGCAACATCAAGTGCAAGTTGTCGAGACCGCTGGCGGCGCGCAGGATGGCGCGCAACTGCGTCAGAAAGATCTCCGGATGATCGAGCGTAATACGAATCCCGCGCCAACCGAGAAAGGGATTGTCTTCGCGCACCGGAAAGTACGGCAGCTCCTTGTCGCCGCCAATGTCGAGCGTGCGCAGGATCACCGGGCGCGGCGCGAAACCTTCCAACACTTGGCGGTAGATCTGCATCTGTTCGTCTTCGCCCGGAAACCGGTCGCGCACCAGGAACGGCACCTCGGTCCGGTACAGCCCGACCCCCTCCGCCCCGCTGCGCACCGAGGGCGAGATGTCTGCCAGGAGACCGGTGTTGACGTACAAGGGCATGCGCACGCCATCGAGGGTTTCCGCCGGCAGGCCCGCCAAACCCTGCAAGCCTTCCCGCAGCACCTGCTCTTCGCGTTCGAGGCGTTGGAATTCGGCCAGCGCGCCGGCCGTGGGGCGAATGAAGACCTGGCCCCGATAGCCGTCGACCACCAGTTGCTGGGACTCGAGACGCCCGACCGGCAGATCGGCCACGCCCATGACGGCGGGTATGCCGAGCGCACGCGCGAGGATCGCCACATGGGAGGAGGTCGAACCTCGCACCGAGACCACGCCCGCCAGTTGGTCGCTGGGGATCTCGGCCAGATGCACTGCGGCGATCTCTTCGCCGACCAGCACGATACGGCCTTCGCCGATCTTAGGCATCGGCGCCTGGGCCTGCAGTCGGGTCAGGATGCGCCGCCCCAGATCGCGCATGTCGGTGGCGCGTTCGCGGAGGTAGGGGTCCTCCATCTCTTCGAAGACACGCACATGCTCGGCAATCGTCTCGCGCAGGGCGCCCGGCGCCCAATTGCCGGCCCGTATACGCGCGACGGTGGTCTCGACCACATCGTCGCTACCGATCATTAGCGCAAAGGCATCGAACAGGACCAGCTCCTCCGCCGGCAAGGAATCCGCCATCTGGCGCGACAAGTGGCGGATCTCGGCCTGCGCCTCCGCGATCGCCGTGCGGAACACCGCTTCCTCCGCAGCCGTATCGGTGATTTTGCGGTCCGGAATGGCATCCAGATTGGCCGGCGGATAAACCACCCAGGCCTGACCGATCGCGACGCCCGGTGCGCCGGGCAACCCCTTCAAGGTCACCGCCGCGCCGCCCATCTCTTTCAGCAACCTGCCGAATCCGCCGGTGGCTTCGGCATGGCTGATCGCGCCGGCCAATTGCGCGGCCAGCGTGACCAGAAAGGTGACTTCGTTCTCGCCGAACTTGCGGCGCGCGCGTTGCCGCACGACCAGCACGCCGAACACCTTCTTGTGCTGAATGATCGGCACACCGAGAAAGCCGTGATACGAGGCCTCGCCGGTCTCGACGATACGGCGATAACGCGGATGGGTGGCGCCGTCCTCGATATTC
>JBAYTM010000404.1:0-2952 GCA_041675685.1 Thiohalobacteraceae bacterium | reverse complement strand
TGTCGCTCATCTCCAGCGGGTGCGAGGTGGTGTAGCGGATACGTTCGATGCCGTCGATGGCCGCGATATAGCTGATCAGCAGCGCCAGATCCGCCACCGCGCCGTCGTCCATCGCGCCGCGGTAGGCGTTGACGTTCTGTCCCAGCAGCGTGACTTCGCGCACGTCCTGGTCGGCCAGCGCGGCCACCTCGGCGAGGATGTCGTCGAACGGCCGACTGACCTCTTCGCCGCGGGTATAGGGCACCACGCAGAAGGTGCAGTACTTGGAGCAACCTTCCATGATGGACACGAAGGCCGTCGGACCTTCGGCACGCGGCGCGGGCAGCGCGTCAAATTTCTCGATCTCGGGAAACGACACGTCCACCACCGCGCGGCGCTCGTCACGCAGTTCATGCAACATAGCTGGCAGGCGATGCAGGGTCTGCGGACCGAACACCAGGTCCACGTAGGGTGCGCGCTCGCGCAGCGCTTCGCCTTCCTGACTCGCCACACAGCCGCCAACACCGATGATCAGCTCCGGCCGCAGGTCTTTCCATTCGCGCCAAACGCCCAGCTGCGAGAACACCTTCTCCTGCGCCTTTTCGCGGATGGAACAGGTGTTAAGCAGCAGAATGTCCGCTTCCTCCGGTATCTGGGTCAGCGTCGCCCCATGCGAGGCGCCGAGCACGTCGACGATCTTCGCCGAGTCGTACTCGTTCATCTGGCAACCGAAGGTTTTGATATACAACTTGGGCATATGAATTTTTAAATAGATGCATTAAGTAGATGCAAGAGACAAGAGGCAGGAGACAAGTATGAAACCAGCCTCATTCTTACTTGTCTCTTGCCCCTTGCATCTTGTCTATGAATCAAACCGAGTCAGCCTGTAAGCGGGTTTAGATGCAAGATACAAGAGACAAGTAATGAAACCAGCCTCTTCTACTTGTCTCTTGTCTCTTGTCTCTAATCCCTGAATTAAACCGAGTCAGCCTGTAAGCCGGGTTCTGTCGTAGACAGTCATTCATCTGGGATGCACGTCGCCGTGCACCTCGAGCGACCTACCCGGGAGCAACGCGGGCCGCGCCAGTGCTCCCCTATTTGGTCTTGCTCCGGGTGGGGTTTACCCTGCCACTCCTGTTGCCAGGAGCGCGGTGCGCTCTTACCGCACCATTTCACCCTTACCAGCTGCCGCCTTTCGGCGGCCGCTTCGGCGGTATCATTTCTGTGGCACTTTCCGTGGGCTCGCGCCCCCCAGGTGTTACCTGGCACCCTGCCCTATGGAGCCCGGACTTTCCTCGAAGGCCTCGGCCCCCGCGACTGTCCAGCCGACTCGGGCGGCGATTATAGCATGTGCACCCGGAAAACCGCTGCGCCCCGGCCGTCCAGGCCGGCGCACACCGGCCGGTCTTCCGCTCAACGCCCGCGCTTGGCCCGGGGCCGGTAGGTGAATCTGCCGATCATGCGGTTCAACAGGTTGTCGCGGTCGAGAAAGGACAATGCCGGATGCCGTCGCGCGCCCATTTCGACGCGCAAAGCGCGCAGGCCGGCATGCTGTTTATCCAGCTTGAGCCCGCGCCGCAGGGCGTCCCAGGCCTGACGGCGATGGCCCAGTTCCAGCTCGGCGCGCACCAGGTTTTCGAAGACATCGCCGCGGTGGGTCTCTTCGTGCGCGGCGCGCCGGCACAGGTTCAGGCCGCTGACGTCGCGCATCAGCACCTGGACCAGGCCGAGAAAGGACATATAGAGAGCGGCGTGCGGCTCGTGCGCGGCGGTCAACTGATGCGCCGACTTGAAACCCGCCAGCGCCGCGGCGAGATCGCCCCGCTCAAAAGCACGTTGGCCGTGGAGAAAATCCCCGTGCAGTTGGGTCCCATCCTGGACCGCCGACCATGGATCGTTCATCAGTCCGCCTCCTGTTACGGTTTTTGTGTTCTTCCCTGAACATGCGGAGCCGCCCCACCGACTACGCAGCGGGCTAGGTGTCGGATGATAGCAGCCCCTTGCAGTAGTTGATCAACCCATTGGTGGACGGATCGTGGCCGGTCACAGGACCGGAAGCTTCGAGTTCCGGCAGGATGACCTGCGCCAGTTGCTTGCCCAGTTCCACGCCCCACTGATCGAACGAATTGATATTCCAGACGATCCCCTGGACGAAGATCTTGTGCTCATAGAGCGCGATCAGGCTGCCCAGGGTGTGCGGCGTGAGCTTGCGATACAGGATCGCATTGGTCGGCCGGTTGCCGGGAAACAGCTTGTGCGGCAGCAGCCGCTCCAGTTCCTCGCCCCGCAGCCCCTGCGCCTGCAACTCGGCGCGCGCCTCGGGCTCGGTCTTGCCGCGCATCAGCGCCTCGGACTGGGCAAAGAAGTTCGACAACAGAATACGATGGTGCGCCCCGAGCGGGTTGTGGCTTTCGGCGGCGGCGAGAAAATCGGCCGGAACCAGCCGCGTGCCCTGGTGAATCAGCTGGTAGAAGGCGTGCTGACCGTTGGTGCCGGGTTCGCCCCAGATCACCGGTCCGGTGGCATAGTCGACCGCTCGACCCTCGCGCGTGACGCGCTTGCCGTTGCTTTCCATATCGCCCTGTTGCAAGTACGCGGGAAAGCGATGCAGGTGCTGATCGTACGGCAGAATGGCGTGAGTCTCCGCGCCGAAGAAATCCGTGTACCAGATACCCAACATCGCCAGGATCACCGGCAGGTTCGCCTCCAGAGGCGCACTGCGGAAATGTTCGTCGAGCGCATGCGCGCCCGCGAGCAGCTCTTCGAAACGTTCCATCCCGACATAGAGCGCGATCGAAAGTCCGATCGCCGACCAGAGCGAATAGCGGCCGCCGACCCAGTCCCAGAACTCGAACATGTTGGCGGGATCGATGCCGAACGCGCGCACCGCATCGGCATTGGTGGACAGCGCCACGAAATGCCGCGCGACCGCGCTCTCGTCGCCGGCCGCTGCAAGCAACCAGGCCCGCGCCG
>JBAYTM010000403.1:0-2959 GCA_041675685.1 Thiohalobacteraceae bacterium | reverse complement strand
GCGCCGCACCTCGGCGGATTTGCGTTTGCGCCTCTCGGGGCTGTTCACAGCTAGTCCTTGTACCGCTGCCGGGTCCCCGGCGGCGGCATCACTTTAGCAGTCCGCCCGGGAGGGCGAAAGGCGACCGGGCGGAGACCGCCCGGTCGCTACGGATCAGCAGCAGCTCCCTTCGCGCACACCGCCCTTCTTCAGCATGAAGGCCAACGGGCAGAACTTCGTGAAGCCGCTCTGGAACAGGTTGGCGCCCACCAGCACCACCAGCCAGATCCAGTTGGGATGCACGAAATGACTCAGCGCGACACCGACGAAAATGGCGATGCCGGCGAAGATGTGAACGATGTTGTCTACGGTCACGGTGTTACCTCCTTATGAGATGTCTGATCAATCCTCTTTCGTCATGCCGGCCTTCGCCGGCATGACGGATGAATCAGAGGCTCCTATCAAAATTTGTAGGTGATCTGCAGGTTGACGATGTTCTGTTCGAGCTCGATCGTGGTGGTGCCGGTGGGATCCTTCACATCGTTCTTGACCGCGTGCACATAGGACAGCGAGCCGGCCACCTTGTCGCTGAAGAAGCGGGTCGCGCCCAGCGACAGGTGATGTTCGGTGACCGCCAGCGAGCCAAGGTTGTTGACCACGTCCTCGGAATCGATCGGGCTCTCGCCGTAGTTGTAACCGAGCCGCACCTGTGTCCGCTTGTTGAGCTGCTTGGTCAGGCCCAACGCGAAGACAGTCTGGTCATCCCAGCCGAAGTTCAGCCTGGATCGGCCCATAGGCGTATCGAATGCGACCCGGTCCAGTACGTCCGAGAACCAGATGTGTTTGATGTCGGCCTCGATCACCAGGCCGGGCATGGGCTTCACCGCCAGGCCCAGACTGAGCGAGGGTGGTGCATCCATATCCATGCGGTATTTGCCGGCGGTCGTATTCCACTCGAACTCCTCCATCCACTGCTTGGTGACGTAGGATGCGCCCAGGCGCACCTTGTCGTTGACGTCGTAGGTCAGGCCGACGGTGGCGCCCGCGCCAAACACCTGGGTCTGCGGGAGAGCAAAGGCATTGGTTTGCATCGCCAGGCTCTGGTAGTCGAAATTGAACGCGGCGCCCAGGCTGAGCTTGTCGTTGACCTTGAAGCCGAAGCCGGGGGCGATCTTGTAGAACTGCTTGGTCGTGACCACCGTCTGATTGCCGGCCATGGTCGGCCGGATGTCATCGAAATCCACGCCCATGCCCGAGAGACCCGCCATGCCCATGCCGAACACCAGCCGCGGATTCACCCGCAGGGCCATGGCGCCGGATGGGATCAGATAGACATCGGAGTCGCTGTCCACGCCGTTGGCCTTGCGCGGCGGATTCAGGAACCCGAAGCCCATGTCCACCCGTACTTCCTGGATGTCCAGATCGGCCAGTGCGGCCGGATTGGTGATGACCGTGCCGGCGTCCTCCGGTGCGGCAACCACGGCCCCGGCACGACCCCATTGGGTCGCCGTCACACCCAGCATCTGGTCGCCATTGGTGGCATACAACGCCGGTGAAAGTCCCAGCGCGGCGCCAGCCGTTAGGATTGCAATCGTTCTCGTCATCTCATTCCCCTCTGACTGTTGAGCCGTCTATGCGGTCTTCATTGGCCCGCGTCCAGCAGTTTGTCGGACACGCCGGGTTGGCCGCGGAACTTCGTGTGACAGCTGATACAGCCGTTCATGGTGTCGGCGAGGTGGCCGGCCGCGGTGATCATGTCGCCGCGTTCGGCGGCCTCGGCCACCTTCAGGGCGCTGCCCTCCACGGCGGCGTTCATGGCCGGCAGGATGCTCATATCCACGTCGTTGATGTTGTCCAGGGCGAAGTACGGGTACAGGCCGCCCTTGGGCAGGCGATGGTTGGCAAGTCGTCGCGCCGCGTCCGCGGCCATCTCCGGATTGTCGGTCGCGAGACCGGCGACGATCGCCTGGTAGTCACTCAGGACCTCTTGCATGACCTGACGGAACGTCACTTTGTTGCTGCGGTTGGTGTGGACACTGAGCATCTCGAGGAGCTGCTTGCGGGTCTCGGGCTTGAGCGAGGTGACCTTTTCGCGCAGTTCCGGCGTGTACATCTGCAACATCTTTTGCATCTGCTGATCGGCGGGCGTGGGTGACGTGCCGGGGCTTTGGGCCGAGGCCGGGCCGGCGGCGAGCAGCACCGCAGCGAGGGTGCTGGCGGCGAGGCTCAAGGCCTTTCCGGACGATTTCATGCGCATATGCGGATCTCCCTGGTCGTTATGATCATGTGGTCACGTGAGCGCCTGATTGTATATTCGGGCAACGAGACCATTGCAATAGCCTTTCGGAACCGGCGTTGACACTTGTCATGAGTGCATGCCGCGGGGAGGGCCGTTTTGCGCCGCGCAATGAAACCGGCATCGAAGCCGGAATCGGGGACAACCGGTATAGCGGATGCAAGGGGAGGTCGACCGGGCCGGGAGGCGGCATCACCCGCCATGGGCTCAAACGCTCGAGTTCGGCCTCGGAGCAGTTCCAGGGCCGTTCACGGAGCGAGAGTTACTTGCCGATGCAAAAACTGGAAAAGATCCTGCCGAGCAGGTCGTCGCTGGAAAACTCGCCGGTGATGTCGTTCAAGGCCTGCTGCGCCTGATGCAATTCCTCGGCGAGCAGTTCGCCGGCGCAGTGCTGTTCAAGCTGCATCTTTCCCTGTTGCAGATGGTCCCAGGCGCGTGCCAGCGCGTCCAAATGCCGCCGGCGCGCGGTAAAGGCGTGTTCGCCGGCACCGCTGTAACCCATGCAGTGTTTCAAATGCGCACGCAACGCGTCCAGGCCGGTGTCCTGTTGCGCAGAGACGTAGAGCCGATCGGTCTTCGCGCCCGCGATGCCGCTGGGCGTCCGGCCGCTCAGGTCGATCTTGTTGTGGATCAGTGTGTGCGGGAGTTGCTGCGGCAGGCGGTCGAGAATCCGCTGTTCGGCGT
>JBAYTM010000402.1:0-2967 GCA_041675685.1 Thiohalobacteraceae bacterium | reverse complement strand
TGCAGCACCTGGCGTTCGGGGCTCTCGAAGTTTTCGTCCTCGTCGTCGACCACCAGCCAGCGACGGAAGGTGTCGTAGTCCCCGGTCTGGCGGTTGATCGACACGCGCGCGTCGATCTCGCCACCGTGGCGCTTCTTGGTCGCGGAGGCCAGGGCCGCCTCGATCGCTTCGAATATCACTTCCTTGTCGACGCCTTTCTCGTTCGAAACGGCATCCACCACCAGAAGAATCTCTTTGTTCATGACCACCCGTCTCTTGTCATGGAAGCGCTATAAATCCGGTACCAGCCGGGCCTGCTCGATCTGATCCAACGGCAGACTGATCCGTCGCCCGTCCTGCTGATCGATCACCACCTGCTCATCCTGCAACCCTTGCAGTGAGCCTCGAAAATTGCGCCGCCCGTCCAGGGGGAAACGCATACGAATCTTGACCTCATGTCCGGCGAAGCGCTCGAAGTCCTGCGCCTGGAACAAGGGTCGGTCCAACCCCGGTGACGACACCTCGAGGGTGTAGTGACCAGGTATCGGGTCCTCGACGTCCAGCATGCCGCTGATCTGATAGCTGACCGCGGAACAATCCTCCAGGGTCACGCCGTCCGGCTTGTCGATGTAGACCCGCAGCAAGCTCTGATTGCCACTCGGCCGATATTCGACGCCGACGAGCTCGCAACCCACCGCGGCCACTGCCGGTTCCAACAAGGCCCGCAAATTGAATGGGTCCTGGCGCATACACCTGGCTCCGGAAACAAAAAATGGGCCCTAGGCCCACTTCACATCCTGCGCAATCACCCGTCTCAAGCCTTGGAAGTATAGACCGCTCTGGAAAAACTTCCAAGGCCGCTCAAGGTGTTGCGTCAGTTCACGCCCTGCCGCCAACAAAAATCCCCGCGACCGGGGTTTGCATGCAAGGCCTTCGCAACACCCGGACAGCCTGCCAGCACTGTCCGCGGAGCCGCAGATTATAGGTTGCCGCCCTCTGGGCCGCAACCACGATGGGCGAAAGATTCGCAGGAGGGCCTTGTGGGGGCGGTGGATTTCGCTACCATGTGCCGCCGCAGCGGGGATGCCGGCCGCTACACCGCGGCGCCATCAGCCACTTTAGATATGGACGGGCATGTCGAACTTGCAAGGTTTTCTTCTCCGGACCCTCCGGTGCTGTGCGCTGCTGGCGCTGACGCTCTCCAGCCCGGCGCAGGCGTTGGGACATGAGGCCGACGAGATCTGGCTGGAGGTCGACACCGGCGCGGCGGAACTCCGGGTCATGCGTGGCGCCGAGGTGCTCGAGACATACCAGGACATCGCCATCGGACGGGCCGGAACGACCCGGGACAAACGCCGACTGGACCGCCGAACGCCGCTCGGGGAATTTCGGATCCGTCTCGTCAAAAACGACTCGAGTTTCCACCGCTTCTTCGGCTTCGATTACCCGCGACTGGATCAAGCGGACCGCGCACTGCAACAGGGCGATTTGCCGGTCCCCGAATACGTGGCGATCCGCAATGCGGTACGCGGCCAGCGTACGCCGCCCCAAAATACGGCATTGGGCGGACACCTGGGCATTCACGGTATCGGTGCCGGTGATCCGGAGATCCATGAAGACTACAATTGGACCAATGGCTGCGTCGCTTTGACGAATGCGCAGGTCGACGCACTGACCCGTTGGGTGCGGATCGGTACGCGCGTCGTCGTTCATTGACGCCGGCCCTTGCGTTTTGGCTTGGACGCGAGGAAAATTCGTCTCGTTTTCAACGCACAACGGGATTAAGCTCCCAACGATCAACTCCATCATTCATTCGAGGACAAAAAAATGAACATGAAGACTGTAGCCGCTGGCATCGCGCTGATCGCGGTTGCCGGTCTCACCGGTTGCGCCAGCACCTCGACCGACATCCAGGGTCTGAAGGATGAGGTTGCCCGCGCTCAAAGCACCGCCGACAGCGCCGCGCGCGATGCCGCCGATGCCAAGGCCGCTGCCGCTGCCGCTCAGGCGACCGCCAACGAGGCAAAGGCCAAGGCCGACGAGACCGACGATAAGATCAACCGCATGTTCAAGAAGTCGATGTACAAGTAAGAACGTTTCGATTGTGGTACTGAAAACGGGGCCGAATGGCCCCGTTTGCTTTTTCGCTTGCGCTCAGGGCGCCAGCACCATCTCATCGGCCGCGGGCTCCGCCACGGCGTTGCGCGAAATCGGCACCGGCATGCCGGTCTGTTCCTGCACCGCGCGTTTGATTGCGCTACCGCTGACCGGGATTCGATGTTTCTGGAGTGCGGACTCGAGGACGTCGAGGGCGATATTCATGAGCGTGGTCTTTCGCGCGACATCCTCATCCAGTGGTGGATGAACCTCCATGTACAGACTGCCCGCAATCCAACCGACCTTCACCGGCTGATTCACGATCTGCACCTGGGTGCCCACCGGCACCTCATGATATATCGCCTCGCTGTCTTCCGGATACAACCTTAGACAACCGTGCGTTACGCGCATGCCGATGCCCCAGGGCTTGTCGGTACCGTGGATGAGGTAGCCCGGAATATTCAAACGCAGCGCGTACTGACCAAGCGGATTATCCGGGCCCGGGGGCACGATATCCGGCAGCACCTCGCCGCGCGCGGCCGCTTCTTCGCGGATGGACTTGGGCGGGCGCCACGCGGGATCTTTCTGCTTCGAAGCAACCGTCGTCTTGCCCAACGGCGTCGACCAGTCCATCCGTCCGACGCTGACGGGATAGGTCTTCAACACGCGCGGCTCGCCCTGCTTCGCCGGCGGGAAATAATAGATGCGCATCTCGGGCACATTGAGTACCAGGCCGGTACGCTCCGCCGTCGGCAGCACATAGCGGGTCGGCAAAACGATTTGTGTGCCTTCGCCCGGTAACCAACGATCGACCCCCGGGTTGGCGATGACGATCTCGTCGTGACCCAGATGCGAGCGCCGCGCGATATCGAGCAAGGTGTCCTCGTGCAG
>JBAYTM010000401.1:0-2997 GCA_041675685.1 Thiohalobacteraceae bacterium | reverse complement strand
AGGGGTAAGCCGATGACTTATATTGCCAAGCCCCGCCTGCTCGCCGATGTCCAGCCGCGCAACGCCGCCGGTTTCACCCGCCGCGACTATGAAGGCCGCATTTCCACGCTCTGCGCCGGTTGCGGCCACGATTCGATCAGCGCCGCCATCGTCCAGGCCTGCTACGAACTGGACATCGAACCGCACCGCGTCGCCAAGATGAGCGGCATCGGCTGCTCGTCGAAGACGCCGGACTACTTCCTGGGCGCCAGCCACGGATTCAACTCGGTCCACGGCCGCATGCCATCCGTCGCCACTGGCGCGGCGCTGGCCAATCGCGACCTGACTTACCTGGGCGTTTCGGGCGACGGCGACTCCGCCTCGATCGGCATCGGACAGTTCGCCCACGCCATGCGGCGCGGCGTGAACCTGACCTACATCGTCGAGAACAACGGCGTCTATGGTCTGACCAAGGGCCAGTTCTCGGCCACCGCCGACAAGGGGTCGAAGAGCAAGAAGGGCCTGCTGAACCCCGACAGCCCGATCGATCTCGTCGCGCTCGCCCTGCAACTGGGCGCTACTTATGTCGGTCGCAGCTTCTCGGGCGACAAGGACCAGCTGGTTCCGCTGATCAAGGGCGCGCTGCGCCATCGCGGGCCCGCCTTCATCGACGTGCTCAGCCCTTGTGTCACGTTCAACAACCACGCCGGTTCGACCAAGAGCTACGACTATGTGCGCGAGCATAACGAGGCCGTGAACAAGGTCGAAGTCGTCCTGCCGCGTCAGGCGATCGAAGCCAGCTATGCGCCCGGCTCGCTGCGCCGGGTCGTGCAGCATGACGGTTCGATACTGATGCTGCGCAAGCTGGGCGAGAATTACGATCCGACCGACCGCATCGGCGCGATGAACCACCTGCATGAGCGCGCCGCCCTTGGCGAAATCGTCACCGGCCTGCTCTATGTCGAGGAAAATGCCGAGGAACTGCACCGGCATCTGAACACGGTGGAAACGCCGCTCAACCAGCTCGACGTGTCCGACCTCTGCCCCGGCAGCGACGCGCTTGACGCCCTCAACGCCTCGCTGCGCTGATCTCGGCTGACGGGTGAGGCGGCGGGAAACCCGCACCTCACCCGCCGACGGGCGCGGGGACAAGTGCTGCGGCTCTTGCCCTGACGCTTTCCGCCAAGGCGTCCATCACCGCCCTTACGCGCGGCATGGCGCGCAGATCACGATGCACTCCCATCCAGATTTCGCGCAACAGATCGGGCTGATCTTCGCGAATACGGATGAGTTCGGGCTCGCCATCGCCCATGAAGCGCGGCAAGGCGGCAATGCCACTACCCGCTTTCACCGCCCATAGCTGCGCATCGCGACTGTTGGAGCGGAAGACCGGCTCGGCACCGGGAAACAGATCGGCCAGCCACTTCGCCTCGGGCAAGTGCTCCTGGTCTTCCTGCACGGTAACGAGCCGCGACACAGCCGCATCCGTCCCGATCGCCTGGCGGGGTGCATAGATACCCATGGCGAAGGCGCCAATGCGGCGGGCGACGATCTCGTGACTGTCAAACCGGCCGAGACGCACGGCGATGTCCGCCTCTCGCCGCGCCAGGCTGAACGAGCGCGTATCGGGGATGACTTCCACGACCATGCCCGGGTGGCGCGCCTGCAAGGCGACGATGGCCGGCGTGACAACCCGCGCGGCGAGAACGTCCACCGTCGTCAGCCGCAACATCACGGCAAGCGTCACGTCCTGCCCGCGAATGACGAGTTCGGCGGCCAGCGCCTCGGCCTCGATCCGCTCGGCATTGCCCAGCACGCGCTCGCCCAGCGGAGTCAGCGCATAGCCGCCCGGCAGGCGCTGCAACAAGCGCGCGCCGGTACGCTTTTCCATCGCGGCAAGCCGACGCCCCATGGTCGGCTGGGTCGCGCCCAAGGCCCGCGCGGCAGCGGACAGCGTGCCATGGCGCGCAATGGCGAGGAAAGTGCGCAGATCGTCCCAGTCCATGGCCCACCCATACACTTTCGCATGACTGGTAGTCAAAACTCGCCAATTTCATGCACGATCATTCGGGGCTATTCATCTGTTCATCCCGACCGGCTGCGGCACGCCCGCCCCGCCGGAACGATCCATCCAGCCTGCCGTTACACGGAAGGGCTAGTCCAAGGAGAACGCAGATGTCGAAAGTCCTCGTCCTGTACTATTCCGCGTACGGCCATATCGAGCAGATGGCGGATGCCGTAGCGGAAGGCGCCCGGCAAGCCGGTGCGACTGTCGACGTAAGGCGCGTGCCCGAAACGGTGCCCGAAGACATCGCTCGCAACAATCACTTCAAGCTGGACCAGTCCGCACCCGTGGCAACCGTGGCCGATCTGGAAAACTATGATGCGATCATCATCGGCACCGGCACCCGCTTCGGCCGCCTGTCCTCGCAAATGGCGGCCTTCCTCGACCAGGCGGGCGGTCTTTGGGCGCGCGGCGCGCTCATCGGCAAAGTCGGCGCGGCCTTCACCTCTACCGGCACGCAACACGGCGGACAGGAAACGACGCTGTTTTCGCTCATTACCAACATGCTGCATTTCGGCATGACGATCGTCGGCCTCGACTATGCCTTTGCCGGCCAGTCGGGCCATGACAGGATCCGCGGCGGTGCGCCTTATGGTGCGACGACGCTCGCCGGGGGCGACGGCAGCCGCCAGCCGGACGAGAACGACCGCGACGGCGCGCGCTATCTCGGCCGCCGCGTTGCTGAAACGGCAAACAAGCTGTTCGGCTGAGACCAGACGGAGGCAGGTCGCGCACCGGTGTCGCCTGCTCATACAGAAGGATTGAAAAATCATGGGCCTGCTCATCGATGGCGTATGGCACGACCAATGGTATGACACCGCGAAGACCGGTGGTCGTTTCGTGCGCTCAGACAGCGCGTATCGCAATTGGGTCACTCCCGATGGTGCGCCGGGACCGTCCGGCCAAGGCGGCTTTGCCGCCGAAACGGACCGCTATCATCTCTATGTCAGCCT
>JBAYTM010000400.1:0-3004 GCA_041675685.1 Thiohalobacteraceae bacterium | reverse complement strand
TACCTTCATGGAGTCGTCCTGGTACTACGCGCGTTTTGCCAGCCGCGACAACGGCACGGCGATGCTCGACGCGCGCGCCGACTATTGGCTGCCGGTCGATCAGTACATCGGCGGCATCGAACACGCGATCCTGCATTTGTTGTATGCGCGCTTCTACCACAAGCTGATGCGCGATGCCGGACTGGTCAGCAGCGACGAGCCCTTCACCAAGTTGCTCACGCAGGGCATGGTGGTGGCGGAGACCTATTTCGCGCACGACGCCGAGGGCAAGAAACACTTCTTCGGCCCGACCGACGTCGATGTCGAACGCGACAGCAAGGGAAAAATCATCGCCGCCCGACTCAAGGGCCAGGGCGATGCGGTCCAGGTCGGCGGCATCGAGAAGATGTCCAAATCCAAGAACAACGGCGTCGATCCACAGACCCTGATCGATCTGTACGGCGCCGATACCGTGCGGCTGTTCACCATGTTCGCGGCGCCGCCCGATATGTCGCTGGAGTGGTCGGACGCCGGCGTGGAAGGCGCATTCCGCTTCCTTAAACGGTTATGGAAGCTGGTCGCCGGACACGTCTCGGCCGGCAGAACGGATGATCTGGACATCGATGCCTTGAACGATGCCCAGCGCGCGCTGCGCCGCCGGGTGCACGAGACCATCGCCAAGGTCAGCGACGACATGGGGCGCCGGTATACCTTCAACACGGCGATCGCCGCGGTGATGGAGCTGATCAACGCCGTCTCCAGGTTCGAAGACGCCAGCGCCCAGGGCCGCGCCGTGGTGCAGGAGGCGCTGGACGCCGTGACGCTGCTGCTCGCACCCATCGTCCCACACGTCTGTCACGCGCTTTGGCAGGAGTTGGGTCATACCGGCGCCGTGGTCGAGGCCGCCTGGCCCGAGGTCGACGCGGAGGCCTTGGTGCAGGCGGAGATCGAACTGGTCGTGCAGGTCAACGGCAAAGTGCGCGGCCGCGTCCGGGTGCCGGCCGATGCGGATCAGGCGACCGTGGAGAACCTGGCCAAGGCCGATGCCAATGTCCTGCGCTTCATCGAAGGCAAGCCGATCCGCAAACTCATCGTCGTGCCGAAGAAACTCGTGAATATCGTTGTGTGAACTGTGAACCGCCAAGGCACTAAGAAACCCGAGTTTGAACCGCCAAGGCGCCAAGACGCTTGGGTTTGAACCGCCAAGGCGCCAAGACGCCAAGATAAATTATTGTCGTCGGCAGCGGTTTCAAGACGTCGTTCGTTGGCGCCATCACAACGCGACGTCCTACGGAAATCCATAAATCGATTTTCTTGGCGCCTTGGCGGTTCAAAAAACTTGGCACCTTGGCGGTTCAAAAAACAACCCGGAGCAGGCGATGCATGAATCTATAAACTACGTGCGCTATTTGATCGCCGGCTTTGCGGTCGTGATGCTGATCGCGTTGAGCGGCTGCGGTTTTCATCTGCGCGGCGAGGCCGATCTGGCGCCGGAACTCGCGAAGGTCTACTTCGAGGGCGGCGATCCCTACGACCCCTTGGTGCGCGACTGGACGCGGGCGCTGACCACGGCCGGTTCACAGGTCGTCGAGGCGCCGAAGGACGCCACCGCCATCGTGCAGATACTCGCGAACCGGGGCGACCGCCGTGTCCTGTCGGTGCGCGCGACCGGCAAGGTGCAGGAATACGAGTTGTATCAGACGTTGCAGTTTCGGGTCCGCAATACTGCGGGTATCGAGTTGCTCGAAGCGCAGCAGCTGCAGGTGACGCGCGATTATCTGTTCGATGCCACCGACGTCCTCGGCAAGACCGGCGAAGAGGAGTCGCTGCGCCGCGACATGCGCCGCGACCTGGTGCGGCTGGCGATGCTGCGCCTGGAGGCGCTGGGGCGCTGAGCCGGTTCGACGCAGCAGGCAGGCATGGATGCACTGCGCTGGATGGCGGCTGATGCGCGGCGGCGGCCGGTCCAGCATCCGGGTTTTCCGGGCGACGATTTGACCAGCCCAATGTGCCGGGTCGGGATGTGAGGAGGTCTATGCCATGCGCGCGCTGAACGGCAAGGCTGCATGAAGATGAAGCCCGACATCACCGAACAGACACACGCGGCCGAGACCCTGCGCGCAAGCGAGCGACGCCTGATGGCCGTCATCGAAGGGACCAATATCGGCACCTGGGAGTGGAACGTCCAGAGCGGCGAAACGGTATTCAACGAGCGCTGGGCGGAGATCGTCGGTTTCCGTCTCGAAGAACTGGAGCCCATCAGTATCCAGACTTGGCTGCGTCTCGCGCACCCGGAGGACCTGCGTCGTGCCGGCGAACAGCTGGAGCGGCATTTCTCAGGCGAACTGCCGTTTTACGACGTCGAATGCCGTATGCGCCACAAGGAGGGCTATTGGGTCTGGGTGCACGACCGGGGCCGGGTGGTCAGCCGGACCGCGGACGGCAAACCCTTGTTGATGTACGGGACACATGCCGACATCAGCGAACAGAAGCGCGCCGAGGCCTCGTTGCGCGCGAGCGAGGCGCAATACCGTTCGCTGATCGTCAATATGCCCGGAGCCGCTTACCAGTGCCTGCCGGATGCGTACTGGACCATGCTCTACATGAGCGAGGCGGTCGAGGCGCTGACCGGGTATCCAGCCTTCGAACTGATCGGCAATGCGGCACGCAGTTATGCCAGCCTGATCCATCCTGACGATGCGGGGCGCGTGCGCCGCGCGGTCGAGAAAGCGGTCGACGAACGTCAGGCTTGGGCGATCGAGTATCGGTTGCACGATCGCGATGGCGAGTTGCGCTGGGTGTACGAGCGTGGTCAGGCGGTGCGCGAGGACGATGGCAGTGTGCTGTATCTGAGCGGGTTCATACTTGACATCAGCGACCGCAAGCTCGCCGAGCGCAATCTCGAGGAGAGCGCGCTGCACACCCGCACCATCCTCGATAACGTGGTCGACGGCATCGTCACCGTCGACGCCTTCGGCACGGTCAACTCCTTCAATCGCTCCGCCGAGGACATCTTCGGTTATCC
>JBAYTM010000399.1:0-3016 GCA_041675685.1 Thiohalobacteraceae bacterium | reverse complement strand
GGTGTCCGCGGTCTCCCCGGACTGCGAGAGGGTCACGATCAGAGAGTTGTTGCGCACCACCGGGCGACGGTAGCGGAACTCGCTGGCGACCTCGACGCTGCACGGGATGCCGGCGATGGACTCCAGCCAATAGCGGCCCACCATGCCGGCGTGATAACTGGTGCCGCAGGCGATGATGTGTACGCCCTGCACCTGGTCGAAAATGCGCGCCGCGTCCGGGCCGAAGCTCTGCTCCAGCACGCGGCCATCGGCGATCCGGCCTTCGAGACAGTCGGCCACGGCGCGCGGCTGTTCGAAGATTTCCTTGAGCATGTAGTGGCGGTACTCGCCGCGCTCGACCGCATCGGCGGTCAGCTCAGACATGCGTTCGACGCGCTGCACAGGCGCGCCGTCCTGGCCGAACACGTCCACGCCCTCGGTGGTCAGCAGTGCGACATCGCCGTCTTCCAGGAACATGAAGCGCTGGGTGACGGGCAACAGCGCGGCCACGTCGGAGGCGATGAAGTTCTCGCCGATGCCGAGACCAACCACCAGCGGGCTGCCGCGACGCGCGACCACCATCTGACCGGGCTCGTTTTTCGCGACGACACCCAGGGCATAGGCGCCGCGCAGCTCACCCAAGGTTGCACGCACGGCGTCGAGCAGGCTCTTGCCTTGTTCGAGGTGGTGGTACACCTGATGGGCGACGACTTCGGTGTCGGTCTCCGAGGTGAACAGGAAACCCTGCTCACGCTGCCGCGTGCGCAAGGCTTCATGGTTCTCGATGATGCCGTTGTGCACTACCGCGATGGTGTCGCGGCAGATGTGCGGGTGCGCGTTGGCAACGGTGGGCTTTCCATGGGTCGCCCAGCGCGTGTGCGCGATGCCGAGGTGACCAGGCAGCGGGGCCTGCTGCAGCAGTTCGTTCAACTGGCTGACCTTGCCGGTCGCGCGGATGCGTGCGAGCCTGGCGTCGTCGCCGATCACGACCATGCCCGCGGAATCATAGCCACGATATTCCAAACGCCGCAGACCTTCCAGCAGGATGGGCGCTACATCACGCTGCGCAATTGCACCGACGATACCGCACATAGTTCGTTTGCCTCTCTCGGCCGATCAAAGTTCCAAACCGCCGAGACGCGGAGACCGTTGAGAAAACCTTGTTGAACCGCCAAGGCGCCAAGGCGCCAAGAAAAAAAACCAGTAATGTAAAAGCCCTTTCGCTTGAGAGGTCTGACCGATCGAGCGATGGCTTTTCAAAATAGATTTGTTGTCTTGGCGTCTTGGCGCCTTGGCGGTTCAAAATCCTTCTTGGCGATCTCTGCGTCTTGGCGGTTCAAATACGAAACACTCATTTCTTTTTCGTCGGCCGTTTCCAGCCTGGCCGGGTTTCCTGTCTCGCGCGGCTGTAGGTCAGTTCGCCGGGCGGTGCGTCGCGGGTGAGCGTGGTGCCCGCACCAAGCGTTGCGCCGGCGCCGACTTTGACCGGCGCGACCAGCTGCGTGTCCGAGCCGATGAAGGCATCGTCTTCGATGACGGTGCGGTGTTTGTTGGCGCCATCGTAGTTGCAGGTGATGGTGCCGGCGCCGACGTTCACGCGCGCGCCGATACTGGTATCGCCGATATAGCTCAGATGATTGACCTTGGAGCCGACGCCGATCGAGGATTTCTTGATCTCAACGAAGTTGCCGATGTGCACGTCGGCGGCAAGCTCCGTGTCCGGGCGGATGCGCGCGAAGGGGCCGATGCGCGCGTTGTCGCCGATGACTGCGTCCTCGATGACGCAGTGCGCCTGCACGATGGTACCGGCGCCAAGGCTTGCATTGCGGATCACGCAGCCGGGACCGATACGGACGCGGTCGCCAAACTTCACATCGCCTTCCACTATCACGTTGGCGTCGATGGTCACGTCATGGCCGTGCTCCAGGTGACCGCGGAGATCGAAGCGGGCCGGATCGTGCAAGGTGACGCCCGCGAGCAACAGTCGGTGTGCCTGCTGGCGCTGGTATTCACGTTCGAGTTCGGCGAGCTGCGCGCGGTTGTTCACGCCGAGGATTTCCGACAACGCGCGCGGGGCGACGGTGTTGATCGGCACGCCTTCGGCCGCGGCCTGCGCGATGACGTCGGTCAGATAGTATTCGCCCTGTGCGTTGGCGTTGCCGAGCGCCGCGACCCAGCGCTTCAGCGACGCGGCGTCGACGGCGAGAAAGCCGGTGTTGATTTCGCGGATTGCGAGTTGTTCGGGTGTCGCGTCCTTTTGCTCGACGATACCGGTGACGCGGCCCTCGTCATCGGCCGTTGCGTCGCGCAGGATGCGGCCGTATCCGGTCGGGTCGTCGAGCTCGGCGGTCAGCAGGCCAAACTGACCGGCGGCGCTTGCGGCCAACAAGCGCTTCAGGGTTTCGGTGCCGATCAGCGGCACATCGCCATACAACACCAGCACCTGGTCCTGATCCGCGATCGCCGGCATCGCTTGCGCAACCGCATGGCCGGTACCGAGTTGCTGCGCCTGTTCGATCCAACCGACCTTGCGCGCGGCCAGCCGTTCGCGGACCTGGGCGCCGCCGTGACCATAGACGATGTGGATATGTGCGGCCCCGATCCCCTCGGCGGCGTCGATGACGTGCTCCAGCAGAGGTCTGCCGGCGAGTGGGTGCAATACCTTGGGCAGTGCGGAATGCATCCGTGTGCCTTGGCCGGCGGCCAGGATGATGATGGTCAACGCCATACGGGGTATGCGCCTCCAAGGAACGGTACGCCTGTTATTGTGCGCTGCCGACGGCCCGGTGCGAAGTGATTCGAAATCGCGGCAGGGCCTGCATCATAGCACCGCGCAAGGATGGCTTGGAGGGGCGGAACCCGACGGCGGAGGCGCGTGCGTGGCAATGCTCAGTGGACGTTCGAAGCCGCCCGGGCCTGCTGGAGTTCCTCGGCGGTGGCGTCCCGCACCGACATGACTTCGATGTGGAAGCGCACGGTCTTTCCGGCGAAGGGATGGTTGCAGTCGATGGTCAGCCGGCCGTTTTCGATTTTGGTG
>JBAYTM010000398.1:0-3028 GCA_041675685.1 Thiohalobacteraceae bacterium | reverse complement strand
TCTATCCCGGTCAGAAGATCGGGTTGAATCCACCCAGCGGTCGTGTGCAAGCTATGCCTGCACGCCCGCCGGCGGCGACACCGCCACGCACGCCGGTACGCAAGCCGCCGGCCAGTCCGCCGACCGCCAAGGCCGCGCCGCCGAAGCAAGCGGCGTCGGCGAAGCCGCCGTCGGTGGCGCCCGGACCGATCGGCTGGCGATGGCCGACCAGCGGTCCGATCCTTCGACCTTTCGCCGGAGAGGCGAGCGGCAAGAAAGGTATCAGCATCGGCGGTGCGCAAGGCACCGATATCCGTGCGGCGGCGGCGGGACAGGTGGTCTACGCCGGCAGTGGACTTGTCGGCTACGGGCGGCTTATCATCCTGAAGCACAGCGACACCTTCCTAAGTGCTTACGGTCACAACCGTAACTTGTTGGTAAACGAAGGCGACGAGGTGAAGGCAGGACAGGTGATTGCACAGATGGGCAGCAGTGGCACCAACCGTCCGCAGCTGCACTTCGAGATCCGACGGAATGGAAAACCGGTCGATCCTCTGAGCTACTTGCCGCGGCGCTGACGCGGCGAGGAAGGCGGAAGTGTCGGCACTTACCACCAGGGCGCGGTTTGCCATGTCGCGCCTGTAAGGATGCACGGAGGTGATTATGGCGAAGGGCCCCAGGGTTCAGACCGACGCGGTAGAAGTCGACCTCAACGATACTGAGTCTCCCGATCTCGACCTCCAGTCCACGGAGGAGGCTCTGGTCTCCGGGCTTGCTTCGGAGCTTGGGGCCGAGAGCGAAGAGCCCGAAGAGCCGCAGGTGTTCGCGCCGGGCGAAATCCCGGGCACGCACCATGATGCGACCCGCCTGTACCTCAACGAAATCGGCTTTTCCCCCTTGTTGTCCGCGGAAGAGGAAGTCTACTTCGCGCGACTGGCGCAGAAGGGGGAGGAGAGCGCCCGCCAACGCATGATCGAGAGCAATCTGCGGCTGGTGGTGAAGATCGCGCGCCGCTATATGAATCGCGGGCTCGCGCTGTTGGATCTGATCGAAGAAGGCAACCTGGGCCTGATCCGCGCGGTGGAGAAGTTCGATCCCGAACGCGGCTTCCGCTTTTCGACCTACGCGACCTGGTGGATCCGTCAGACCATCGAACGCGCGATCATGAATCAGACGCGCACCATCCGTTTGCCGATTCACGTGGTCAAAGAGATCAACGTTTACCTGCGCGCCGCGCGCCGGTTGGCGCAGAAGCTCGATCACGAACCCTCCGCCGAAGAGATCGCCGACCTGCTGGACAAGCCGATGTCCGAAGTCGAGCGCATGCTCGGACTCAACGAACGCGTCGCCTCGGTGGATTCGCCGATCGGCTATGGCAGCGAAAAATCTTTGCTCGACGCCATCCCCGACGAAAACAATCCAGACCCTTCCGAACTGCTTGCCGACGACGACGTGTATTCCAACCTCGAATTCTGGTTGTCGCAGCTGAACGAAAAGCAGCGCGATGTCGTCGAGCGCCGTTTCGGTTTGCACGGACACAAGATCAGCACATTGGAAGAAGTCGGCAATGAGATCGGTGTGACGCGGGAACGGGTGCGTCAGATCCAGATGGATGCGCTCAAGCGCCTGCGCGAGATTCTGGAAGGCGAGGGATTCTCGTCGGATGCTTTGTTTCGGTGACGGATAAATGAAAAGCCTTCAACGCTAAGGCGCAGAAGTCGCAGTTAGAAACGCAACAAGCAAGTTAAAAGCGCCCTTCAACCCTCGGAGAATAACGAAGTGAACCCCGGTCCTTGCACGAAAATGGACGGGTGGACTTGCATGGATTCAGTTTTCCTTCGTGCGCCTTCCGCGCCTTCGTGTTGAGAGATTTTTTAGCTTCCAGTTGGTAGCCGCGCGCCGCTCAGATCATCAGCAGGGCCGCAGCCACGCGGCGTCGTTCCCCCACCAAGACATTGAATGTGCGGCAGGCCGCCGCCGTGTCCATGATTTCGACGCCGATGCCGCGCGCCTGCAGATCGGCCGTGACACCGGGATGCGGGAAGCGAATCTGCGCCCCGGTGCCGAGGATGAGGATTTCGGGATCCAGTTCGACGGCGGCCTGCAAATGCTCTGCGCTAAGATCTTCGAAGCGTTGCGGCGGCCAGTCGCGCAACAAAGTCTCTGCGCTGAGGACCAGGCTTTGGGTGAACACTTCCTCGTTCACCTGGATCTGACCGATGCCATAGGCGCGGATCTGAAATTGGCCGGTGTTGTCGTCTTCGGCAAAGCGCATAAGATCCGGGACCAAGTGCTAGGGATGAGGTTCTAGGTTGGCCGGAATCTTCGTCGTGCGCAATCCCCGCGCGTAATTTCCTCGGCCCTGGAACCTGGGACCCCGTCCCTGCTCTTTCCAAACCAATTCAATAGCTTTTGGCGCGCCCATCTTGTATCGGGGCGGTAATTTCAGTACTCTGCGTAGCCCGATCCGCGCCAAGACCGGCCTGAGCTCGGCAATCATAAGTCGCTCATTTTTCAGGTGCCGCCACTTTGTTCGACGAATTCCAGCGCATCAAGCGTCTGCCGCCGTATGTCTTCAACATTGTCAATGAGCTCAAGGCAAAGGCCCGGGCGCGCGGCGAAGACATCATCGATTTCGGCATGGGCAATCCAGATCAGCCGACGCCTGGGCACATCGTGGCCAAGCTGGTCGAGGCGGCGCAGCGCGGCGACACGCATCGCTACTCTTTGTCGAAAGGTATTCCGCGCCTGCGCAAGGCGATCTGCGACTGGTACCAGCGCCGCTACGCAGTAAGCATCGATCCCGAGTCCGAGGCGATCGTCACCATCGGGTCCAAGGAGGGTCTGGCGCACCTCGCGCTGGCCACGCTGGGACCGGGCGACGCCGTGCTGGTGCCGAACCCCGCCTATCCGATCCATCCCTATGGCTTCGTCATCGCCGGCGCGGATATCCGGCATGTGCCGCTGGTGCCCGGAATCGATTTCTTCGTCGAGTTGGAAAAGGCGATCAAGGATTCCTGGCCAAAGCCCAAGATGCTGGTGCTGAATT
>JBAYTM010000397.1:0-3035 GCA_041675685.1 Thiohalobacteraceae bacterium | reverse complement strand
TTGATGCCGGCGGCCATGATCTGGTTGATCGCCTTGGTGGACTGGCCGCTGCCAACCGGACCCATATGCACGACGCGCTGACCGAGCACCTCCAGTACCGGCCTTGCGCGCGCCAGCGTCGCCGCCTCGCCACCGACCATGATCGCCAGCCGACTCTGCCGCGCGCCCTCGACGCCGCCGGACACCGGCGCGTCGAGAAAGCCGCATCCGACTTCCGCCAGACGTGCGGCCACTTCGCGCGCGGTTGCCGGCTGTACCGTCGAGGTGTCGATCAGGATCTTGTCGCCGTCCAGGCCCGCGATGAGCAGGTCCACCACGGCGATCAAATCGGTATCGGCGGACACGCAGGTCAACACCATCTCGCAGTGCCGCGCCAGGTCGGCGGGATCGCTTGCGCGCGCGACTGGCAGCTCCGAGGCCAGGGCGGCCGCCTTGTCCTCGGTGCGGTTCCAGATGCGGGCGAGCATCCCGGCGCCGGCCAGATTGCGCGCCATCGGGACGCCCATGGCGCCGAGTCCGATCAGGCCGACTTGGGGTTGTTGTGCGTTCATGCCTGTAAAGCGTTAACCACAAAGGCGCCGAAGGCGCATAAACGAAAATAGATTTGTGTGGCGGCAAACTTCTTTGCCGCAAAATCTGGACAGAGGCTGTCGCGGCTTCAGCAACGCGGGCGCACCTTATTCGAAACGCTCCCGTTATGCGTCTTGGGCGCCCTCGTGTGGCAGGGCTTTGCTTCAGTCTTCCAGGTAGGTATAGCCGGTCAGACCCTCTTCCAGCTCGGCTGTAAAAAAGGCGCGTTCCTGTTCGGACAAGGCCGCCGCGGCGACCTTGTCGTGATAGGCGGCCCGCAGCGCGTCGGTGTCGAAGTGCACATAGCGCAGCAACTCGTCGATGGTGTCGCCGCGTTCCGGCTGGGACAGACGGAAACTGCCATCCTCGGTCAGGGTGACGTTGACGGCGTCGGTATCGCCGAACAGGTTATGCATATCCCCCAGGATCTCCTGGTAGGCGCCGACCAGGAAGATCCCGAGCAGGTATTCGTCGCCGGGACGGTAGGGATGCACCGGCAGGGTGCTTTCGACCCCATCGTCGTCCACGTAGCGATCGATGCGGCCGTCCGAATCGCAGGTGAGATCCTGCAGCACGGCGCGGCGGCTCGGCATTTCGTCCAGGCGATGCAGCGGCACGATCGGAAAGATCTGGTCGATGGCCCAGACATCGGGCATGGACTGAAATACCGACAGATTGATGAAATATTTGTCGGCGAGCTTTTCGTTAAGTTCGTCGAACACTTCGCGATGCGCGCTGCGACCGCTCTTGAGCAGCGCCCGTACCCGCTGACAAATGGCCGCGTAGAGTGTCTCGATGCGGGCGCGCTGGGCAAGATCGATGATGCCGTGCAGATACATCGACTGCGCCTCGCCGAGCCAATGCACGGCGTCATGGTAGGCCTCCAGCACCGAGCGGCTTTCGAGATTTTCCAATACCCGCCAGAGGTCCTGGACGATCAGCGGGTCGTCTGCGTCGGGCGGTTCCACCTCGCCGGCGCCCGCCGCCTGTTCGCTGTCGATCACATTGGTGATCAACAGCGCGTGGTGCGCCGTCATGGCGCGGCCGGATTCAGTGATGATGTCGGGATGGGGAAGATTGTGTTCGGTGCAGATCTCCCACAGGGCGTGCACCACATTGTTCGCATACTCCTGGACGGAATAGTTCACCGAGCAGAAGCTGCGCGAGTGCGTGCCTTCGTAGTCGATGCCTAGGCCGCCGCCGACGTCCACGTTAGCGAGCGGCACGCCCAACGCATGCAGCTCCGCAAAATAGCGACCGACCTCGTGCATGCCGCGCTGAATGTCGCGGATGTTGGCGATCTGCGACCCGAGATGGCAGTGCAGCAGTTGCAGACTATTGAGCAGGCCGGCACCGCGCAGGTGCTCCACGAGCGACAACACCTGCGTGGCGTTGAGCCCGAATTTGGCCTTCTCGCCGCCGGTGTTCTGCCATTTGCCGGCGCCGATCGAGGCCAGGCGGACGCGCAGGCCGAGCAATGGCTCGATGCCGAGGGCACGCGATTCCTGGACGACCAGATCGAGTTCGGAAAGCTTCTCGACCACGATGAAGACCCGGTGTCCGAGGCGCTTGCCCATCAATGCCAGCCGGATGTATTCGCGGTCCTTGTAGCCGTTGCAGACGATCGTGCCGCCGGGCCGCGACAGCGCCAGCACCGCCATCAGCTCGGGCTTGCTGCCGGCCTCCAGGCCAACCCGGTTGGCGCCGTGGCTGAGGATTTCGGCGACCACGGTCTGCTGCTGATTGACCTTGATCGGATAGACGGCGGTATAGCGACCCTGATACGCGTTGCCGGCGCGCGCGGCGGCGAAGGCGTTACACAAGGTATCGACGCGATCGCGCAGGATGTCCGTGAAGCGGACCAGCACCGGCAGGGTCAGGCCCTCGGCGCGACAGGTCTGCGCCAGCTCATAAAGATCGATCGCCGGCGTGTCGGCTTGGCGACGCGGCCGCGCCACCAGATGCCCGCGCTCGTTGACGTCGAAATAGCCCCCGCCCCAGCGATCGAGGCTGTAGGTGCTGCGGGTCCGGTCGAGATTCCACTGGTTCATGGGCGCAAGATACAAGAGTCGAGAGACAAGAGCCAAGGCAAAAACGTCGTAAGGCGCTATTTCACTTGTCTCTTGTATCTTGTATCTTGCTCCTCCCGCATTTCCCCTTTCAGGGTATCGCAGCATGGCTCTCGACAACGACTGGTTTACGGAAATCCACGCCGACGGCGGCTCCGCCTTTTCGCTCAAGCTGACGAAAAAGCTGCATGAGGAGCAGAGCGCGTTCCAGCGCATCGAGGTCTTCGCGACCGAAGAATACGGCAATCTGATGACCATCGACGGCCTGTATATGGTATCCGGCCGAGACAACTTCCTTTATCACGAAATGATGACCCATCCGGCGCTGTTCACACACCCGGCGCCGCGAAAAGTGGTCATCATCGGCGGCGGCGACTGCGGCACGTTGCGTGAAGT
>JBAYTM010000396.1:0-3045 GCA_041675685.1 Thiohalobacteraceae bacterium | reverse complement strand
TGAGCGCGGCCGCCCGCTGTTGCCGCCGCTCTGACTCGCCGGCCAGTTGCTCGTCGGCGTGCTTGCCGAACCGTTCTCGCCAGGGTGCTGGATGTTGACGAAGATCGTGCGGCCATCCGGCGTCGTATCCACACCGGTAATCTCGCATTCCTTCGGCCCGACGAGGAAACGCCGCAGGGTGGTCCCGGGCGCTGCACCGACGAGGGTGTTTTGGGTCGCGGTCGCCCCGGTCGAGTCCTTGTTGGTGATGGTCTTGGCCGAACCGTCTCCGACGGTGCCGGGCATCGCCGCCAGCATCATGCAGTTGATGACATCGGTATAGGCACCGTCGTCGGTCTGGATCCACAGCACCGGCGCTACCTGCCCGCTGGCATTGCTGGGGCGACCGAACCACAGTCCATCCGGGCTCGAGAAATCGTTCGTCGCATCGAGGCCCGAAACGTTGATATTGACCGGATCGAGGTCTGCACCGGCACCGAAAGCGTAAATGTCCCAGGTGAAAGTGGTTGCTTCGGACGTATCACCGGTCTCACGCAGACGGATGATATGGCCGTTGGGATTACCGAACTGATTGCTGCCGTTTTTCGGGTCGTTGTAATGGCGCGGGTTGGCCGCATCGGTGGCGTTGAGCGGCCGCGAGCTCGCATTGGTATTGGTAAGCGTCAGGTACATTTCTCCCGTTTCCGGGTTGATCGCCGTCCATTCCGGCCGGTCCATCTTGGTAGCGCCCACCGCGTCCGCAGCAAGGCGCGCGTGGACCAGCACGTCCGCCTGATCCGCGAAGGGATAGGTCGCATTCGCAGAGGTCAGCGGACCCTGGCCGAAGACCAGCGGCAACCAGGTGCCCGAGCCGTCGGAATTGAAATTGGCGACATAAAGCGTGCCGCTGTTCATGTATTTGTCGCCCATTGCCAGCCTGTCGGCCTGGTTGGCATCCGAAGCGCTCCAGGCCGATGCCGAGACGAATTTGTAGAGATACTCGTTGCGGGAGTCGTCGCCCATGTAGAAGGCGGGCTTCACACCAGCGACGAAGCGCGACGGCCAGCAGCCTTCGTGGCCCATGCGGCCGAGCGCGGTGCGCTTGCGCGGCGTCGAGGTGGGATCGTAGGGATCGATTTCGACTACCCAGCCGAACTGGTTGGGTTCGTTGCGGAAGTCGCCCGTGCCGTCGGCCGCATTGGTCGTATCGATCGCGGCATTCCAGCGCGCGAACAGCGTATTGCCGGCACTGGCAGGGGAAACCGTCGTCCAGCCATAGTTCCCGGACCCGCTGGTCACGCCGTAACGTGCAAGGCCGGTTACCGACTTTGGATTGTTGCCGCCCGCGGCAAGACGCGCCGGATTGTCCGTTGCGGTCGGACGCTTGAAGTAGAACGCCCAGTTTTCCTCGCACGTCAGATAGGTGCCCCAGGGCGTGTATCCGATGGCGCAGTTGTTGATCGTACCGCGCCCGCCTGTGCCCATCGGCGAGTGAAGCGTCTTGACCAGCGCGTTACCGGCAACCGGCCCGGTGAGCATGGTCGGCGTGCTCGGCGTGATACGGCGGTTGAAGGAAGAGCCCTGCGCGTAGCTCCAGGCGGTGCCGGACTGACTGACCTCGACAATGCTCACACCGTGGCATTCTATTTCTTTCGTCGCCTCACTCTCGGGGCGCACGCCGCCGGGGGACGTCGGCCCGGCGGGGTGGAGATAGTCCTGGGTAATGTTCTCGTGGTTCATGACCAGCAGGCCGCGCGTATTGCTGGCATCGTCACGGGCTCCGCTGGAGTTGAGGCCGAAGAAGTGGATGCCGTCGTGGTGGTCGCCGGCGCGCTGGGCGAAATTGCTGTCGGTGCCGTCGTTGGCATAGGCGGACACGCCCGTCGCCAGCGGATCGCCGAGGCGGTAGAGGACGCCCACGGTATATCCGGCGGGAACCGTGACGATGTCGGAAAGGTTCTTTGCCACAGCCGTGAAGCCGAGCGTCGCGGGCGAAACCGTGACGGTGGTGTCCGCCGAAGTAGATGCACCCTTCGAATCGGTTGCGCTGAAGCGGAAGGTCAGTGCCGTTGCGGCGGCCACACTCGGCGCCAGGAAGGTCGCACTGTTGCTGTCGGCGCCGATGAGGGTCACATCGGGACCGCCGGTCTGTGTCCAAGAGACGGAGCCGATTCCGTCACTGTCATCTGCCATGCCGACCAAGGTCACGATGCGCCCGGAGGTCGAGGTGCCGTTCTGGCCTGCACTTACAACGGGAGCGACGTTTTCATCGCCGCACGCTGTCAGCATCGACGTGCCGAAAAGGGCCATCACCGTCGCACCCAGCCCGCCGAACAGAGTCTGTCGGCGCGAATAGCGATCCGCCACCAGTTCGTTCAGAGACGGGTTGGCTGACACATTCGTGTCAACGTCACCATCCGTATAACCAAACGTCGATTGACCTGATTCCATCTGACTGCCCCTAATGAGAGAGATTCGAATGAACCGGTCGTTAGGGAGCGATGATGACAGATTAGTTCTAAATCGGTGACGAATTCATGACGTTGGAGTAAAAGTGAAAAATACCTAAGTAATATTTTTGAAATAATAAATCCGCCGTACGGCCGGCAGGATCGCCGTCCTACTCCCGCGTTCGCCGCCAGAGTTCCGGAGTGCGGCCAGCGCCCCTGTGGGTGCCGGTCCTGTCTTGATTATGGATTGCCAGTATCAGGCGATCGTTCGTGCCGGATTTTGACTGCTACGCCTTCGCGCTGTGCGCCGGCACAATTGGCCCGAAAATCGCCAGGCCGCCGATCACTCGGCCGAAACGCCTGCCAGTTCGGGCGGCGGGCCGGCTTCCTTGGTCTTGCGGTCCAGCTTCACGTCATAGACAGCGGTCGCGCCATAGCGGTTGGGCGCGTGAGGATCGTGGCGGCGCTTGTCGAAGGCCAGCACCCGCGTGCCGAGCTTGAAGGCCTCGTTGATGTCGTGAGTGACCATGACGATGGTCAGGCCATGTTCCTTCCACAGCCCGCCGACCAGTTCGTGCATGTCGAGCCGGATGCCCGGATCGAGCGCGCCGAACGG
>JBAYTM010000395.1:0-3075 GCA_041675685.1 Thiohalobacteraceae bacterium | reverse complement strand
CGACGGCGGAGCTGACCGTCGCGTAGCCGGTGATGACGATGACCGGCGTCTCGGGATACAGCTCGTGCGTACGTTTCAGCACCTGCATGCCATCGATCTTTTCCATGCGCAGATCGGTCAGGACGACGTCGAAAAGCTGCTCCTCCAACGCCGCCAATGCGGCGCCGCCGCTGTGCACGCCGACCGTGCGATAGCCGTCCTTGCCCAAGGCGTAGGTCAGATTGCGGACCGCGACCTCTTCGTCATCGACGATCAGTATCCAGGGCTCCCCGTTCATGCGCCGTCCTCCGCGGTGCGCGGCAGGCGGATGAGGAACTGGCTTCCCTCCCCGGGCGTGCTGGCGACACCGATGCTGCCGCCGTGGCGCTGAAGAATCTCCTGCACCAGATAGAGGCCCAGACCAGAGCCCTGCCCGACGTCCTTGGTGGTGAAAAAGGGATCGAACACCTTGGGCAGGACCTCGGCCGGGATCCCCGGGCCGTCGTCGGCCACGGCGATGAACAAGGCGTTGTCCAGGGCCTCCGCAGCCGTGGGCGGCCGCGTCCAGACGTAGGACTCCAGCATTGCGTCGGTCGCCCCGACCGGGGCCTCGACGCGGATGCGGCGTGCGCCGGCCTCCACAGCATTGCCGATCAGGTTGACGAACACCTGCTGCAGTTTCTGCGGGTCGGCATCGAGCCGGAGCGACGCCGGCACATCGACGCGCACCTCGCAACCCGCAGCGAGTTGCGCGCGCAGCAGGGTCAGGGTCTTGTCGATCGTGCTGCGCAGCGAGACGCGTTGCAGTGCAAAGGGCTTGTCGCGCGAGAAGTCGAGCAAGGTGGCGACGATATGCCGCGCACGCTCGGTCTGTTCCTCCACATCGCGCAGCCAGGCCCTGGTCTGCGCAGGATCCGCGGCGTCCAATTCCTCCACCAGCAATTGTGTCGACGTGGAGATATTGGACAAAGGATTGTTCAACTCATGGGCGACGCCGGAGACCAGTGTGCCGAGCGAAGCCAGCTTCTCGGCCTGCACCAGGTAACGACGCCGCAACTCGAGCTCATGGAGTGTGCGATTGAACGCCTGGGTAAAGCTGCGGATTTCACGCTCGCCCGAACGCGTCGGCAGGGTCTCGAGTTTGCCGCGGCCGAGCGCCTGAAGGTCCTGCTCGAGACGCCGCAACGGCTGCACCACGGCGCGGGTCAGCAGATGCGCGAGGATCAGACTGAACAGGGTCACTGCGATCAACAGGCCGACCAGTACCGTACGCGACCGGCCGAGGACCTCACGCATCGCTTCGTGTTCGCGCGCGCTGATGTGTTCGGCATGCGCGGACAACCGACGTCCCAGCTCGCGGATATCGGCCTCGGTTGCGGCGCGTTCATCGGCATGCGCGCCGGTGCGCACACCGGCCGCATGCACCAGCCGCGCCATCTGCAACGAGTACCGTTCGAGCCAGTCCTGCAACTGCTGCAGTTCAGCGGTCGCCGCCAACTCCCGGTACGCCGCGCTGTGCTCTTCGAGCAGATTCAGCGCCTCGCCGGCATAGGCCTGCGCCGCGGCCGCGTCCTCGGCCTTGCCGAACAGGAAGTAGTTTTTCTCGAAGCGGCGCATCTCCAGGGTCATGTCGAGGAAGCCGGCGACGGCCACTCCCCAGTCCAGGCGCTGCTCGAGGAAGCGCAGGCTGGCGTAGGAGAACATCGCCAGGCCGATCATGCAGGCGGCGAACAGGTAGTAACCAAAGGTGATCTTGCGACGGATGCTTTGCATAGCGGCCTCGAGATGCGTTGCAGTATGCAACGCCTGCGTTCGGACGCGCAACATAGCGTCTGGAGAGGCGCGACGCTGAAAAACGCTGGAACGGCGCAAGCACCCGGGAAGTTGTGTTGCATAACGCAACATACGGGTGGAGCGCAGCGCTCTAAGTCTTTTTATTACAGTAAGTTATCCAGTGGCACGCTGCGTGCTAAAGGGGGGAAGGAGAGCTCGTCCGGCCCTCATTAGATATACAAAGGTCGCAACCTCATGCGCGTTATCCACAGCATCGCCGATACCCTGCGCCGAATCGGCGCGGGTTTGGCCGCCGCCCACCAGGGCGAGTATCTCCAGGGTTGGTTACCGGCCATGGAACAGCGGCCCCAGCGGCCCGCCAGGACGCACCGTACGGAACCCCGACCGCCATCGGCGACCGCACCGGCCAGCAGAACCGAGCCGCCATACCTCGAGCAGGGGGGCAGGGTCGGCGCTTGCTGAGAGAGCCGGCCCGAGCCGGCTTCCGCACCCGGAATTCGCATCACCAAGGCTAACCCGGCCCTTTGCGGGCGCTGTTTATGAATCGCAGTCGGCGGAGCGACGCCGCGCGGACACCATCATCGATACCAGGAGCCTATGACCGCATTGTTTCAAGTCACCGCCCGCCGCCTGATGCCCTTTCTCGCCTGGTGGCCAATGGTCACCCGGGACAGCCTGCGCGCCGATCTCATCGCCGGTTTGACCGGCGCAGTGATCGTCCTACCGCAGGGCGTCGCCTTCGCGATGATCGCCGGTCTGCCGCCCGAATACGGCCTGTACACGGCCATCGTGACACCGATCGTCGCTGCGCTCTTCGGTTCTTCACGGCACCTGGTTTCCGGACCGACGACCGCGATCTCCATCGTGGTGTTCGCGTCCATCAGCCCCTTGGCCGAACCGGGCACGGCAGATTTCGTGCGTCTCGCCCTGACGCTGACCTTCATGGCGGGACTGGTGCAGCTGGTGCTGGGACTGGTGCGGCTCGGGTCTCTGGTGAACTTTGTCTCGCACGCCGTAGTGGTCGGTTTTACCGCCGGCGCAGCCGCCCTGATCGCGACCAGCCAGCTGAAGCATGTGCTCGGTATCGCCTTGCCGTCCGGCGCGGATTTTCTGCATACCTGGATGTATCTCGGTAGCCACATCGGCGACGCCAACCTCTATGTATTGGCGATCGCCGGGACCACCTTGCTCAGCGCCGTCCTGTTGCGCCGATATGCCCCGCGTTGGCCTGGCATGCTGATCGCCATGATCGTCGGCAGCCTGCTGAGCCTGGCGCTGGACGGCGCGCAACAGGGCGTGCGT
>JBAYTM010000394.1:0-3080 GCA_041675685.1 Thiohalobacteraceae bacterium | reverse complement strand
GGTCCGGCGTGCAGCGGCAGCGGCCGGAAGGATCGCCGAGGTAGCCACAGGGGCACGGGTTCATCGCGGCGACCAATTGAAACCGCGCGGGGAACTCGGCTTGACGGGCGGCCCGCGAAATCGTGATCAATCCGTTCTCCAAGGGCTCGCGCAGCACCTCCAGTACCCGGCGGTCGAACTCCGGCAGCTCGTCGAGGAACAAGACGCCGTGGTGCGCGAGCGAGATTTCGCCGGGACGCGGGTGTGAGCCGCCGCCGACCAAAGCGACCGCGGAGGCCGTGTGATGCGGGGCGCGAAACGGGCGGTGACCCCAGAGGGTCGGGTTGAAGCCCTGCGCGCTGACCGAGGCGACCGCCGCGCTTTCCAAGGCCTCGGCGTCGGTCATCGGCGGCAGAATGCCGGGCAAACGACTGGCCAGGAGACTCTTGCCGGTACCCGGCGGACCCGCAAACAAGAGGCTGTGGCCGCCGCAGGCGGCGACCTCCAGGGCGCGGCGCGCACGCGCCTGCCCGCGCACATCGGCGAGATCCGGCATACCGTGCGCAACGCCTGCCGGCGGCCCGGCATCGACCGCCGGATGCAACGGCGCCTGGTCATTGAGGTACCGGGCGACTTCGATCAGATGTTGCGCGGCAAGCGCGTCCTTCGGCGCGACCAGAGAGGCCTCCGTCAGGTTCGGCAGCGGCACGACGAGCCGACGCCCCGCCGCGACCGCGGCTATGCCTGCGGGCAGCGCGCCGGTGATCGCACGCAGATCGCCGGACAGCGCGAGCTCGCCGACGAATTCGTAGGCGGACAGGCGCTCCGAAGCCATCTGGCCGGAGGCCGCCAGAATGCCGAGCGCGATCGGGAGATCGAAGCGCCCGCCGTCCTTGGGGAGGTCGGCCGGCGCCAGGTTGATCGTGATGCGGCGGGCAGGGAACTCGAACTGACAATTGAGCAACGCACCGCGGACGCGGTCTTTGCTCTCTTTGACGGCCGTTTCGGGTAACCCGACGATCGACAGGCCGGGCAGGCCGTTGCCGAGGTGAACTTCAACGGTGACCAGCGGCGCCGCGATGCCCAACTGCGCACGGCTGAAGACGACGGCGAGGCTCATCGTTCCTGTCCTTGGATTTTCCCACCGCCGACCATCCTAGTCGCCGGTTCTAGAGATCAGCGGCTCAGGCGGGCGTGCTCAACCGCCGTCCATGTCCTGCTCGCCGGTCGTGGCGGCGTCCTGATTCTTGCCCAGGACTTGCGCCTCCAACTGCGCCACGCGGACGTTCAGGGCCTCGAGCTGCATGCGGGTGCGCGCGAGAACCTTGGTCTGCACTTCAAATTCTTCCCGCGTCACCAAATCGAGTCGATTCAGTGCCGACTGCACGGCGGCGCGGACGTTGCGATCGACGTCCTGCTGCAGGCTGCGCATACCTTCCGGCACCGCCGCTTGAAGCCGCGCCGCCAAGTCATCGAAAAATTTTGGCTCGAACATGCGCGCAACTGTAACGCAGGCCTTGTCGCGGGGTCCAGCAGGCGGCGATGACGCACCAGTTCGGCGCATCGGACTGAAGCGCGCCCCGAAAAGACTCCCCAACCTGGTGCGTTAGGGTCCGAAGGAAAAATCTCAAAGTAGCATACGTATTTGTATTTTATAGTGAAATTAGCCTGGCATGGCTCCTGCTATCCCCTGAATGACCCCTGACGCAGACCTCGTAGCGGATTAGGCGCAGGCGTACTTCAACCATCCTGGAGATTCGATATGAAAAAGTTTGCCAAGACGCTTCTCGCTGGCGCCCTCTCTTCCGTCGCGGCCACCGCGACCGCGGAAGATATCAGCGCCAATGTGGGGCTCGCCTCGGATTACATGTTCCGCGGCGTCTCCCAGACCGACAACCAGATGGCTCTGCAAGGCGGTTTCGACTGGGCGCACGCGAGCGGCTTCTATGTCGGTGCCTGGGCCTCGAACGTCGACTCGACGCTATTTGGCGGCGACCAGGACCCCCAACTCGAGACCAATCTCTACGGCGGCTATGCCGGCGAGGTCGGCGCCTTCAGCTATGACCTCGGCGTCCTCGGCTATTTCTATCCGGGCGCCGACGGCCCCGGGAACGATGATTTCCAGACGGTCGAATTCTACATCGGCGGGGGTTATGCCCTTACCGACGCGCTGTCTCTCAACGCCAAGCTGTTCTACGCCGACGAACTCAATTTCTCTGGCGTCAGCGAAAACGGCCTCTATCTCACCGTCGGCGCCGACTATGCCCTGTCCGAACGTTTTGCCCTGTCTGCCGCCGTCGGTATGAGCAGTGGCGACGCCTTCGAAACACTGGGCGGCCCCGGCGGCCCGGACAGCTACATGGATTACAGCGTCGGCGTCACCACCTCCTTTGCCGGTGCCGACTTCTCGCTGACCTATGTCGACAGCAACGACGATGCCGAGGACTTGTTCGGCGACAGCATCACCGACGGTCGCGCCGTACTCACGATGTCGAAGAGCTTTTAAACCGGTTCATGCCCGCCCTGTCCGGGGCGGGCATAGTTCAAAGGAGAGTCCAATGAAATTAGTCACCGCCATCATCAAGCCCTTCAAGCTCGACGACGTGCGCGAGGCGTTGTCCGAGATTGGCGTGCAGGGTGTCACGGTCACCGAGGTCAAGGGCTTCGGCCGCCAGAAAGGCCACACCGAACTCTATCGCGGGGCCGAGTACGTGGTCGACTTCCTGCCCAAGGTCAAACTGGAAGTCGCCATCAACGACGATCTCGCCGAGCGCGCCATCGAGGCGATCACCAAAGCCGCCAACACCGGCAAGATCGGCGACGGCAAGATTTTCGTGTTCACCCTCGATCAGGCCATCCGTATCCGCACCGGCGAAACCGGTCCGGATGCGCTGTAACGATCGATCAATAGCGTACAAGACCCGTTACGGAGGGCTCAAAAGTGGAACAGTTGCTTGAATTGAGTTACGCGCTCGACACCTTTTATTTTCTGATGTCCGGTGCGTTGGTGATGTGGATGGCCGCAGGTTTCTCGATGCTCGAGGCCGGCATGGTCCGTTCCAAGAACACCGCCGAGATTCTCGCCAAGAACATCGCCCTGT
>JBAYTM010000393.1:0-3083 GCA_041675685.1 Thiohalobacteraceae bacterium | reverse complement strand
GCGCGGGTGCGGTTCGGGCTGCTAGACTGAAAAAAGCGGGACCCATTCGTCCGCCGTCATTCCGGCGTATGCCGGAATCCAGAGGCCCGGTGATCTGGATGCTGGCCTCCTCGCCATGACGCGCAACCTAGGGCCTTATCGCTGCAATGGCGCAACTCAGCGCCGCCGTGAAGACGCCGATCCGGAGGTTTGCATGATGAACACGGTGTATATACATATCGACGAAACCTTGGACCGCGGCGACCTGCAGCGCATCGGTTCCGAGCTGAAACGTCTGCCGCAGGTCACCGATGTCGAACTCAACGGCCGGGAGCCCCACGATCTGCTGGTGGAATACAACCCGCACCCGACCATGCCGATGGGCATACTGCAGCGGCTGTCCGAGCTGGGCGTGCATACCGACGTGACCGCCTGCTGAAGGCGAATGCCGATCGCGCAGCACACCGGCCCGCGGCGCTTCGGTGCAGCGCGGGTTTTTTTATGGTCGCGCGGAGAGGCGAGACAAGATGTCGTTTCTGCCCCATAGTCGCTGAGGTTTGCAGGCGTGCACGGACCGATGTCGCCTCCGCAACTACAGGCACGTCGCGGAATCGACCGGGAAATCTCGTCGCCGTACCTGATAAGCCTCTGCCTTCGGCCTGCGAGTCGCAGCAACGCTGTGATAATCTGCACCGATGAAAATCGCAATTCTCTCCGACGTCCACGGTAATCTGCCGGCGCTTACGGCGGTGCTGGACGACATCGAGCGCTGGCATGCCGATCAGGTCATCGTCAACGGCGACCTGGTCAGCCGGGGACCTTACAGCCTCGCCTGCCTGCGCCTGCTGCAGACGCGTCTGCCGACCGCGCGCTATCTCACCGGCAACCACGAGACCTACGTACTGCACTGCGCCGACCAGCCCGCGGACGCCGACAGCCCGACGCGCGAGATCGACCGCTTCGCGGACTGGACGGTGCGCCAGCTCGGCGACGCACTGGACGAACTGCGCAGTTGGCGCGACCAGCTCGACCTGACCGATCTGGAACAGGGTTCGTCGGTACACATCACCCACGGCTCGCGGCTCGGCAACCGCGACGGCATCTCCGCACGCACCCAGGACGAGGAGCTGCCGGCCAAACTCGGCAAGCCGCGCGACCTGTTCGTCGGCTCGCATACGCACAAGCCGTTGCTGCGTAGATTCAACGGCACGCTGGTAGTGAACACCGGCTCTGTCGGCCAGCCGATGGACGACGATCCGCGCGCCGCATACGGCCGCTTCGCGTTGCAGGGCGGTCGCTGGCACGCCGAAATTGCGCGCGTCACCTACGACAAGGCGCGGGCGGAACGCGACTTCGTCGACAGCGGCTTTCTCGCCGAAGCCGGCCCAATGGCTCGACTCATTTATCTCGAACTCCAACAGTCGCACGCCCACCTCGGACCCTGGCGCGGCCGCTACCTCGACGCCATCAAATGGCGCGAGATCAGCGTGGCCGATGCGGTGGAGGAGTACCTGAGCAGGCTCTGATCGCAACCAATCCGCCAGTACCAAGTGCCCGCACGGTGATTTGCTCCAACAAAAGCCTCATTGCGGGCGTAGCGCGGCAAACTTCCGCGGTGTCCGCCGCGGCCTTCGCCTTGCCCTGACCGCCGCAATCCCACAGAATCCCCGCACCGCATCCGGCAATAACAACTATGACGATCACCGCCGACGATTTCATCAAGCGTTGGGAAAACGCCAACGGCAGCGAACGCGCCAACTACCAGTTGTTCCTCACCGAACTCTGCGCGCTGATCGGTCTCGACCGCCCCGATCCCGCCAGCGAAGACACCGAAGACAACGCCTACGTCTTCGAGCGCAAGGTGGGTTTCCGCCATGCCGACGGTACCAGCTCCAACGGCTTCATCGACCTCTACCGGCGCGGCTGTTTCGTCTGCGAGGCCAAGCAGACCAACAAGGCGCTCGATTCGAAGGGCTGGGACAATGCCATGCTGCGCGCCCACGCCCAGGCGCAGCAGTACGCGCGCGCCCTGCCCGCAGCGGAAGGCTGCCCGCCGTTTCTGATCCTGTGCGCGTGATTGGCGGGCGGGCGAGTCTCCGCCGGCGGGCGGCGTGCCGGCATGAACCGCATCGACGTCGACCGGATGGACGTGCATCTGCTTTACAGCCTCATCAACACCAAACTGCGCAACGAGTACGCCGATCTCGAGGATCTGGCGCGCGGCCTGGACATCGACCGTGCGGCGTTGGAGACGCGGTTGGGCGAGGCGGGCTATGCGTACTACGCCGAGGCGCGGCAGTTTCGACGGGTGGACTGAGATTGCCGCGGCGCTGCGCGCCTCGCAATGACACGACCAGAGTCCCGTAGGGTGCGTCGAGCCGCAGGCTGACGCACCGAACCGTGGCGGTTATGGTGCGTCGCTACGCCGACGCATCCTACGTATTGTGGTTTCCCTAAGGACTACCGAGCGCGAGCACATGCTCGTCGGATTTGCGAACTTTACTTTAGCTTTTTCCTAAAGAAAGGATATTCCGTTTTCGTTTCCTAAGGAAAGGCGCCTTTCCCAGGCCGGTAGGCCAGCCCGGACCCGATTGAGCAAGGCGGGCCCTGCGTACCACGTGAGGGCGCGGCAGTTTCGACGGGTGGACTGACTTGGGGTTGGTTTTCGTCGGAAATTCAGGAGGTCGTCGCGGCGCTGCGAGAGAACGCCACGTCTAAAAAGAGAACGGGGCTTTCGCCCCGTTCTTATCGTCGGTACGCCTGCTGTCTGGCGTCACTGCCGGTAACCCATGTCGCGGCCGATGGAGCCGCCGAGGATCACGCCGGCCACGGTCGCGAGGTCCTTGCCGCGGCCCTTGCCGACCTGGTTGCCGAGCACGCCGCCGATGATGCCGCCGACCACCATCGGGGTGGCGGAGCGGTAGCCGCTGTCAGCCGGCGGGTAGTAGGCCGGTTCGTCGCGGTAATAGCGCGGCGGTTCTTCGTAGCGCGGTTGTTCGTAGTACACCGGGCGCTCCACGACTACGACCCGTTCGCGCGCCGGCTCCTCGTAGTAATGGTTGTGGACGACCTTCTTGGGGCCGCGACGATCGCGATACTGATGC
>JBAYTM010000392.1:0-3088 GCA_041675685.1 Thiohalobacteraceae bacterium | reverse complement strand
TCGGCCACATCCTGCTGCTGTTCCGGCGGAACCCCAAGAAACCACGCGTCTCGCTCAAATAATTTTCCGAGCCAAGCTTCGGAGCGGATTCGTAGGGCGTTCGAGCGCCGCGTGCCGCGCCGGACGCTTCTTGCCCCGAATTTCCGGCGCGCAACAGGCTTCGGCCCGATGTCCCTACGGACGATCTCCCCGTCGCCAGATCACCAGCAACAGCAGTCCGAACACTGCATTGATCAGATACGACACCGACGCGGCGGCATGAAGCCGACCAAAGCGGGTCGCCGCCGCCGAGCCCTCGGCGAAGCCCGCCTCGCGCAATGTCGCGATCTCCGGCGCGAATACGAATTGGTGAAGGAGAACGGAAAGCAGCATCAACACCAGCAACAGCGACGCCGCGCCTCGGGGTTCGGTCGCCAGTCGGGCCCGCACCAGGAGAAACACACCGACGGCCAACCCGCCCCAGTTCAGGTACTGGAACAGGATGCCGGCAACGGTTCCCGCCGTGGACCGATCCAACTCGTTGAACAGCACCGGCGCGACCACGAACCCCACCGTCCAGAGCGCACCGACCCATAACGCGAGCAATATGCGGTCCAATGCCAGGCCGAAATTCGTCACCGCTGATGATTTCAAGAGGATCTTCCAACGCAAAGGCGCCGAAGGCGCGCAAAGGGAAACCGAGGCATTCGAATCGATAACCTGTGCGGTCAGGGACGGGCCATTAAGGATATTCCAGGGTCGCCGCCAGCTTCCGTCGCATTCTCAGCAATCGAGGCACAGCGGCGGTTTTAGAACTGTATTCGCATTCCTTCGCGCGCCTTCGGCGCCTTTGCGTTGAAAACAATCTTAAGGAAACTCTGATCAATCCCAGTTTCGTCATTCCCGCGAAAGCGGGAATCCAGAAATTCAAAGACATGGATTCCGGCCTGCGCCGGAATGACGGATTGTTCAGGCCTTCCTTAAACGCGAAGAGCTATTCGTAGCGAACCGCAACGATTTCCAGGTTCTTGGCGCCGCCGGGGGTCTGGACGGCGGCAACGTCGCCCTCCTCTTTCCCGATCAGTGCGCGGGCGATGGGCGAGTTCACTGAAATCAGGCCTTGTTTGATATCGGACTCGTCCTCGCCGACGATCTGGTAGGTCATCTCGTCGCCGCTGTCCTCGTCGGCGAGCTCGACGGTCGCACCGAACACGACTCTGCCGTTCGGCTCCAGTTTGGTGACGTCGATGATCTGCGCATGGCTGAGTTTGCCTTCGATTTCCTTGATACGGCCCTCGGCAAAGCTCTGCTGTTCGCGTGCGGCGTGATACTCCGCGTTCTCCTTCAGGTCGCCGTGCGCGCGCGCATCGGCGATCGCCTGGATAATGCGCGGGCGGTCGACGGTTTTCAGCTGTTGAAGTTCCGCGCGCAGCTTCTCCGCACCACGCACGGTGAGTGGCACCTTGTTCATGCGGGTAATTCCTCGTGCAGTGTCTGCAAGCGGTTGACCTTGACGTTGTCGCGGCTGTCCAATGCCATGCAGGTCGCCTTGCCGTGCGCCAGCGTGGTGCTGTAGTTCACCTTGTGCTGCAGCGCGCTGCCGCGAATCGTGAACGAATCGGCGATCGCCTGCTTGCCTTCCGTGGTGTTTACAATATAGCGGATCTGATCGTTCTTGATCATGTCGACGATGTGCGGGCGGCCTTCGGTCACTTTATTGACGACCTCGACGGGGATGCCTTCGGCCGCGATCGCCGCGCCGGTGCCCCGGGTGGCCACGATGTCGAAACCGCGGGCGACGAAGTCCCGCGCCAGGATCACCGCGCCGCGACGGTCCGCGTCGCGCACGCTGATGAAGATCTTGCCACCGACCGGCAACGCGGCGCCGGCGCCGAGCTGGGCGCGCCCGAACGCGGCACCAAAGGTTGCGCCCACGCCCATCACTTCCCCGGTGGATTTCATTTCCGGCCCGAGCAAGGGATCGACCCCCGGGAACTTGACAAAGGGGAACACCGCCTCCTTGACCGAGAAATACGGCGGGATGCGCTCGCGCGTCGCGTTCTGTTCCACGAGCGTCATGCCGACCATGCAGCGTGCCGCGATCTTGGCGAGCGCCTGACCTGTGGCCTTGGAGACGAAGGGCACGGTGCGTGAGGCGCGCGGGTTGACCTCCAGAACATAGATGTCCTCGCCCTTGATCGCGAACTGGGTGTTCATCAGGCCGATCACCTTGAGCTCCCGGGCCATGGCGCGCACTTGCTCGCGTAGCCGGTCCTGGATCGCCGCACTCAGGGTATAGGGCGGCAGCGAACAGGCCGAGTCGCCGGAATGTACGCCGGCCTGTTCGATATGTTCCATGATGCCGCCGATCAGCACATCGGTACCGTCACAGATAGCGTCGGCGTCCACCTCGACCGCGTCGTCGAGGAAACGATCCAGCAGCACCGGCGATTCATTGGAGACCTTCACTGCCTCGCGCATGTAGCGCTGCAGGTCCTCCTCGGTGTAGACGATTTCCATGGCGCGGCCGCCGAGCACATAGGACGGCCTCACCACCAGGGGATAGCCGATCTCGGCGGCGAGTTTGATCGCCTGCTCTTCGGTGCGCGCGGTGCGATTGGGCGGCTGCTTCAACGCCAGCTTGTCGATCATCTGCTGGAAGCGTTCGCGATCCTCGGCAAGATCGATGGAGTCCGGCGAGGTGCCGATGATCGGCGCGCCGTTGGCCTCGAGGTCGCGTGCAAGCTTCAGCGGTGTCTGGCCGCCGTACTGCACGATCACGCCCTTCGGTTTTTCCTTGTCGATGATCTCGAGCACGTCCTCGAGCGTGAGCGGCTCGAAGTAGAGCTTGTCGGAGATGTCGAAGTCGGTGGAGACCGTCTCCGGGTTCGAGTTGACCATGATGGTTTCGAAGCCGGCGTCGCGCAGTGCGAGCGCGGCGTGCACACAACAATCGTCGAACTCGATACCCTGGCCGATGCGGTTCGGTCCACCGCCCAGCACCATGATCTTGTCGCGCGCGGTCGGCTCGGCCTCGCATTCCTCCTCGTAGCTGGAATACATATAGGCCGTGCTGGTGGCGAATTCCGCGGCGCAGGTGTCGACGCGC
>JBAYTM010000391.1:0-3088 GCA_041675685.1 Thiohalobacteraceae bacterium | reverse complement strand
CTCCCCGTCGTCTTGCCGCCCGCGGCGGCTTCCAATTGCCGCTGATGTTCGTTGTCGTGGCAATAGAGGCACAGTAATTCCCAGTTGCTGCCGTCGAGGGGGTTGTTGTCGTGGTTGTGGTCGCGATGGTGCACGGTCAGCTCCGACAGATTCGCGCGGGTGAACTCGCGGCTGCAGCGGCCGCAGATCCAGGGATAGAGCTTCAGCGCGCGTTCGCGGTAATCGTTTTCGCGCTGATCGCGCTGGCGATGCGCGTCGGCAACGATCTGGTCGAGCTTGTCGGTATCGGATTTTCGGGTGGCCATAGTCTGTCACTGAGGGCTGGGATCGATGGGGGACAATGTAACCGACCGGCGGATGGCGGCCAAGACGTGTTGGCGGGTGGTGCGCCCGAAGCTCGCGGATGAGCTGTCCGGACCGGCGGAATTGCCGCACGGCGCGACCGATCTGTATGGAAGGCGTGACAGGATTTTTCCACGCCGCGATCGCGGAAACTGCGCGGTCGTCGGTATCGGCTAAGCTTTACCGAGGTGACCGGGCAATAGCCGCGTCGCCGCCGCCCTCAAACCGTCAAGGGACAGCCGGAATGAAGAGCAATAGGTTAGTCGTAGCAACGATATTTTCGGGCCTGCTGTCGCAGCAGGCGATCCCCCAAGAAGTGACGCCGCAGGAGCACATCACGCCTTATGGCGATGAGGGCTGCTGGGTGTCCGTCTTCAGAGGCGAGGAATTCGGCACGCCTTCCGCGCGTCTGGTCGGGCCCACGTTTCTCGAAGGTTTTGTCACGGGGCCGGTGGTCAGCGAGGACCTGGCGGAGGTCGGCGGACAGGATTTCATGGCCGATATCGGCAGTCTGATCGTCGGCCCGCAAGCGGAGTTCCTGGTCTACGAAGAGGAAAAGTTCGCCAATGAGATATTGCGGCTTGAACCGGGCCAGCGCGTGCCGGATCTGAGCGCTCTTCGGTGGAAGGAGCGCGCCAAGTCCGCCCAGGTGCGCTGTGCGGCGCAGGAATAGAACGCAGGGTCAAGGTGGTATCGCGCCGATGCGCCGCGTGTTCCGCGTCGCTCATAAAGCGCGTTCATGACCGCTGGCCTTTTTTCCAGAGCAGTACGAAGCACGGCGCGCACGAGTTACAACCCGGATGGAAAGCTTACAGGGCCGACGGCCGTGGGCTGGCGAACCGGTGGGCGGCATGGAGCAGCGGGGCGACCCCAAACTGCGCCGTTAGGGCGCTTCGTCGCGCCGGAGAACGCCGCCGAAGCCGCGCGGGGTGACCGGCGCGGAATTTGTATGCAGGTCAGCATCGTTGCAGACGGAAAAGGAGTACGGCAATGGAAAGGATCGAGAAGTCCGTGGAAGTCAATTGTCCCGTCAGGACGGCGTATAACCAGTGGACCCAGTTCGAGGATTTCCCACAGTTCATGTCGGGCGTGAAGGAGGTCAAACAGCTCGACGACACGCATGTGCACTGGCGCGCGGAAGTGTTCGGCAAGGACAAGGAGTGGGACGCGGAAATTGTCGAGCAGGTCCCGGACCATCGGATTCAGTGGCGCAGCATGTCTCCCGATACACCGAACGCCGGCGAGGTCCGCTTCGAGCCGCTCTCCAGCGACAGCACCCGGGTCCGGCTCATCATGGACTACGAGCCGGAGGGCACTCTGGAAAACATCGGCGACGCCCTCGGCGTCATGGATCGGCGCGTGCAAAGCACGGTCGAGGACTTCAAGCAGTTCATAGAGAACCGCAGCCACGAGACCGGCGCCTGGCGCGGTGAAGTCCACGGCGGCGAAAAGACGCGGCCGTCCTGACCACGCAATGGCCCGCGCGCCGGCAGGGCGCGCGGGCCATCGTTCGCCCGACGGTCTCTAGGCAGCCACCGTGACTCGTTCCGGCCCCGCAACGCTTTCTTCAAAGATCCGGGTCGCCGCGGGTTCGCGCCACCGTCCGTAGTCGCAGATGCAGAGCCGCCTTGGCCAGCATCTGCGCGCTGACCGGTGCGGTAAGGAACAGAAACAGCGAGATCAGCAGCTCGTGGAGGCTGAGGCCATCGCCGCGGGTGGAGAAGTACAGCGCCGATCCCACGATCATGCCGCCGACGCCGAGCGTCGTCGCCTTGGTCGGGCCGTGCAGGCGCATATAGAAGTCCGGCAGACGCGCAAGTCCCAGCGAGCCGATGAACGCGAAACCGGCGCCGAGCAGCAGGAACAGTGCAACCAGAAATTCCACCAGTGTTTCGAGCATGGTCAGACTCCTCTCCCGCGCATCACTCGATGATGTCGCCACGCAGAAGATATTTGGCGACGGCGACCGTGCCGACGAAACCCATCATCGCGATCAGCAGTGCCGCTTCGAAATAGATCATGGTATCCAGGTAAATTCCGAACAGCACCAGCAGGGCGATGCTGTTCACGTAGAGGGTGTCGAGCGCCACGATGCGATCCGGCAGGTCGGGTCCGCGTACGAGACGCCAGAGATTCAACAGCAGGGCCGCCGTCATGAGCGTAAAGGCGACCGGGATGGCCAGGGCGATCATTCCCAAACCGTTCACTCCCAAACCGTTCATTCGAAGATCTCCTTCAGGGGTGCTTCATAGCGCTGTTTGATTTGCGCAATCAGCGCGTCCGTGTCTTCGACATCCAGGGCGTGGATCAGCAGGTAGCGCCGATCCATGCTGACGTCTGCCGACAGGGTGCCGGGCGTGAGCGAAACCGCGTTGGCCAGCACGGTGATGGCCGACTCGTCGCGCAGTTCCAATGGTATGCGGATGAATGCCGGCCGCAGACGTGCCGCAGGACCCAATATCAAGCGCGCCACGTGGATGTTGGCCACGACGATATCGTGCAGCACGCGGAATGCGTAGGCGGTCAGGGACAGCGGCCTATGAATCTCCGGATGCTCCAACCAGAGCGGACGGGTGAACAGGGGAATCGCCCAGGCCAACAGCAGCGCCGACAACACCGAAAACACCGATGCCGAATTGACCAGCAGCAGCCAGACGATGAACAAGACGATGCTGAGCAAGGGGTGCGGGAGGCCAGGGCGTGGGCGCAGGATCATGGCGTTGTCTCGATCGGGGATTGCGCATGG
>JBAYTM010000390.1:0-3095 GCA_041675685.1 Thiohalobacteraceae bacterium | reverse complement strand
GAGGATGCGCACGCCGAGGCCCGGGCCCGGGAAGGGGTGCCGATAGACCATGTCGTAGGGCAGGCCCAGCTCGACGCCGAGCTTGCGCACTTCATCCTTGAATAGTTCGCGCAGGGGCTCCAGCAGAGCGAGCTTCATATGCTCGGGCAGGCCGCCGACGTTGTGGTGCGACTTGATCAGGTGCGCCTTGCCGGTCTTGGCGCCGGCCGATTCGATCACGTCCGGATAGATGGTGCCCTGCGCCAGCCATTTCGCGTTCTTGAGTTTGGCGGCCTCTTCCTCGAACACCTCGATAAACATGTTGCCGATGATCTTGCGCTTGCGTTCGGGGTCGTCGACACCTGCCAGCGCGTCGAGGAATCGCGCCTCGGCCGCGACACGGATCACGTGCACGCCCATGTGCTCGGCGAAGGTCGCCATCACCTGGTCGCCCTCCTTGTGGCGTAGCAGACCGTTGTCGACGAACACGCAGGTCAGTTGATCGCCGATGGCGCGATGCAAGAGCGCCGCGACCACTGAAGAATCGACGCCGCCGGAAAGACCGAGCAGGACCTCGTCCTCGCCGACCTGGTCGCGAATCGTCTGCACGCTGGTCTCGACGATGTTGCCGGCCGTCCAGAGGGCATCGCAGTCGCAGATCTCGCGCACGAAGCGCGTCAGGATGCGGCCGCCCTGGCGCGTGTGCGTGACCTCGGGATGGAATTGCACGCCGTAGTAGCGGCGTTCGTCGTCGCCCATGCCGGCGATCGGCGCGCTGTCGGTGCTCGCCATCAGTTTGAAACCGGACGGTAGCTCAACGACGCGGTCGCCGTGGCTCATCCAGACGTCCAGCAGACCGTAACCGTCCTCGCTGGTGTGGTCCTCGACGTCCTTCAGCAACCGGGTATGCCCGCGCGCGCGCACCTGCGCATAGCCGTATTCGTGCTGCGTGGAACTCTCGACCTTGCCGCCGAGCTGCGCCGCCATGGTCTGCATGCCGTAGCAGATGCCGAACAACGGCACGCCCAGATCGAACACCAGTTGCGACAGGCGCGGTGTGTGCTCCGCCGTAACCGTCTCGGGGCCACCCGACAGGATGATGCCCTTGGGTGCGAACGCGCGCAGCTCGTCCGCGCTCATGTCATAGGGATGAATCTCGCAATACACTCCGATCTCGCGCACGCGACGGCCGATCAGCTGGGTGTATTGGGATCCGAAATCAAGGATCAGTATCCTATGCGAATGTATATCGATGGCGTCTTTCAAAATGGGAAGTCCTGAATTTTTGGGAGATACAAGAGGCAAGAGACAAGATACAAGTCAAGAACCAATAGTTCTTACCCGTCTCTTGTCTCTTGCATCTTGTCTCGGGCGCCGAGACAAATTCCAAACAGCACTAAGACTGTAATCCTAGGTTCGAAGGCCGCCCAAAGTTAAACGCGGTAATTCGGCGCCTCTTTAGTTATCTGCACGTCATGCACATGACTCTCCGCCATCCCGGCATTGGTCACGCGTACGAACTGCGGCTTGGTGCGCATCTCTTCGATGGTCTGACATCCGGTATAACCCATGCTGGAGCGCAGTCCGCCGAGCAACTGATGGATGACGGTGGTGAGCGGGCCTTTGTAGGGCACGCGGCCTTCGATGCCCTCCGGCACGAGCTTTTCGGCGCTGCTCTCTTCCTGGAAGTAGCGGTCCGAGGAGCCCTGCTGTCCGGACATCGCACCGAGCGAACCCATGCCGCGGTAGGACTTGTAGGAACGGCCCTGGAACAGCTCGACTTCGCCGGGCGCCTCTTCGGTACCGGCGAACATGCTGCCGACCATGATGGAATGCGCCCCGGCGGCGATGGCCTTGGCCATGTCTCCCGAGTACCGGATGCCGCCGTCGGCGATCAGCGGCACGCCGCTCTTCTTGAGCGCCGCCGCCACATTGGCGACGGCGCTGATCTGCGGCACGCCGACACCGGCGACGATACGCGTGGTGCAGATGGAACCGGGACCAATACCGACCTTGACGCCGTCGGCGCCCGCCTTGACGAGCGCCAGCGCGGCCGCGGCCGTGGCGATGTTGCCGCCGATGACCTGCACTTCGGGGAAATGCTTCTTAACCCAGGTGATGCGATCGAGCACGCCCTTGGAATGGCCGTGCGCGGTATCGACGACGATGACATCGACGCCCGCGGCGACCAGGCCGGCGATGCGTTCGTCGGTGCCGGCGCCGACGCCGACCGCCGCACCGACGCGCAGCTGGCCCTGGTCGTCCTTGCAGGCGTTCGGCTTGTCGGTCGCCTTCTGGATGTCTTTGACGGTGATCAGCCCGCGCAGTTGGAAGTTGTTGTCGATGACCAGCACCTTCTCGATCCGGTGCGTATGCAGCAGGCGGACGATCTCGTCTTTGTCCGCGCCCTCGTGCACCGTCACCAGGCGATCTTTCGGCGTCATGACGGCCGACACCGGCGCGTCATAGCGCGATTCGAAACGCAGGTCGCGGTTGGTGACGATACCGACCAGTTCGCTGCCGTCGACCACCGGCACGCCGGAGATATCGTGGGCGCGGGTCAGTTCCAGCACGTCGCGGATACTGGTATTGGGCGTCACGGTATACGGGTCCTTGATGACGCCGCTCTCGAACTTCTTCACCGCGCGCACCTGGTCGGCCTGCTGCTCCGCCGTCATGTTCTTGTGTATGACGCCGATGCCGCCCTCCTGCGCCAGCGCGATCGCCAGCCGCGCCTCGGAGACCGTGTCCATGGCGGCCGCCAGCAGCGGAATGTTCAGGGTGATGTCGCGGGTCAGGCGGGTTCGGAGTTCGACATCCTTGGGCAGGACGATCGAGTGGTCTGGGAGGAGGAGGACGTCGTCAAACGTGAGGGCTTCTTCGGCGATGCGCAGCATGGGCGGGATGGTCCGTACCTAAAGTCTTGAAGTGAAGCGGGCAATTATAGGTTTTAGGCGCCTCTGGGTAAACCGGAACCGGGTCCGGTATCTCGGCTTTGGGCCGGCCCGCCGTCGCCCCGCCGGCCTCCTACCCCCGACCCGAACCCGTGGAAGCCGGCCGCCGGACCGCCGCACCGGCGTCGCGGCAGCAAACAAACCGTTGGATGACGGCGCGTT
>JBAYTM010000389.1:0-3107 GCA_041675685.1 Thiohalobacteraceae bacterium | reverse complement strand
GGCCTCCACGCGCTCGCGCGGCCATGCGATATAGCAATCGCGCAGCAGCGACACCAGGTCGTAGGTCAGCGGGCCGACCACGGCATCCTGGAAATCCAGTATCCCGGGGTTGTTGCTTGTTGTGACCATAAGATTGCGCGAATGATAGTCGCGATGGACACAAACCCGAGGTTGCGCGAGCGCCGATTCGGCCAGCAGGTCGGTGCAACGTTCCAGCAGCGCAGTCTGTGCAGCGTTCAGCGGCATCTCGAGGTGGGCACCGACCAACCAGTCGCTGAACAGCGCCATCTCGCGCAACAGCAGCGCTTTGTCGTAGGCAGGCAGCTCGTCCTGCTGCGGGCCCTGCGCCTGGATCACCAACAGCGCACCAAGCGCGTCGCCGTACAGCCGTTGCACCGTGGACTCGTTCAGCGCACCAAGATAGTGGACGTCGCCCAGGTCCGAGAGCAGATAGAAACCGCGCGCGACGTCGACGCGCAGGACGCGCGGGACATTGAGGCCCATGCCGAGAAACAGCGTATCCACCTTGAGGAAGGGGCCCATGTCCTCCTTGTCCGGCGGCGCATCCATAACGATGTAACTGGTGCCAACGGCATCGACCACCCGGAAGTAGCGGCGGAAGCTGGCATCGGCCGAGGCGGGTCGAATATCGATGTCGCCGAACTCCGGCGCGCTCTTCAACCAGTCTTCCATCTGTTGCAGACGTTCGGGCATCGGGCACCTAAAAGAATCGGTGATTGCTATGCAAGCTTGCGCGCAGCATCCGCGAACAGACGGCGACGCGCATGTGCAGGCGCGGCGACGGCAACGGGAACCGCGCGGTCGCGGCATTATAGCGGTTGTCCGGACGATGACGCGCGTCGGCGCAAAGAAAGTCGTTGAAGGAAGTGCGCCGCTGTGCGATTTTACGGGGCGCTTGGCGAGGCGGCTCGCGAACCAGCGCGCTTTGCAGTTCGACGGCGTAACTGAACCATGCCGGGCAGTATAAAAATACGTTGTGCGAGGAACCCGCCCCTGTGATCGAGAGACCCCTGTTAGCCGCCCTGATCGCCGGTCTGCTCTTGCCGGCGTCGGCGGGCGCGCAAGACGCTCCGGGTTCGGCCTGGCAATGTAGACCCGACGGGCGTGGCGGCTGGCAGTGCACGCCGGCGACGGCCGGGGACACCGCGCCCAGCGCAACGCCGCGTGGCACCGCGCAGGGCACCGCACCTGCTCGCACCGCGCCGGTGACAACCACGCCACCGGCGGAAACAGCGCCTACGCCGGCAACGCCGCCCGTCGCGCCGATTCCCGACAGCAGCGAACCGACTCCGCCCCTGCCGCAAAGGCGCGCCGCGGACAAAACCACCGAACCGGTATTCGGCGCCGATCTCCATAGCGAAGAACGCGACTCGCCCTGGGCGCTGTGCGGTGCGCGCAGCCGGCCCGATCTGCCTGCTGCCGATCTGCGCGGCAGCGAATTGTCGGCCGACCACGCCGAGACCGAGGGACAGGTCTACATCCTCGCCGGCGATGCCGTGATCGACCGCGCCGGGCGGCGCGTGCAGGCCGACCGCATCCGCTATGACGAGGCGCTCGGCGAGGTCCGGGCGGAAGGCAACGTACGGCTCGACGAGGCAACGCTGAACCTCACCGGCAGCAGCGCGCGCCTGCTGCTCGACAGCGACCAGGGCGAGATCCAGGACGTGCGCTACCGCGTCTATGCGCAGCACGCGCGCGGGCGTGCCGAAACCGCGCGCCAGGAAAGCGCAGTGCGCAAGGTGTTCGAGGAGGCGACGTACACGACCTGCGACGAGGAGCGCGAGGCTTGGCGCCTCAATGCCCGCAATGTCGTATTGCGCGAAGACGAGGGTGTCGGCACGGCGCGGCACGCCTGGCTGGAGATCGCCGACGTGCCGGTCCTGTACACGCCCTATATGAGCTTCCCGATCGACGACCGTCGCAAGAGCGGCCTGCTGGTGCCGAGCTGGGGCAGTTCGCAGAACAGCGGCGCCGAATTCGCGCTGCCCTACTACTGGAACATCGCACCGCATCGGGACGCGACCATCACGCCGCGCCTGCTCGCCAAACGCGGTCTGCAGATGCAGGGCGAGTTCCGGTATCTGAATCCGACCAACAGTGGAGCGCTCGGACTCGAATATCTGCCGGGCGACCGCGAATTCAACGACGAGGACCGACGCCTGGTGCGGATCGACCACAGCGGCCGACCGTTCGCGCGGCTCAGTACCGCGGTGCATGCCGCGGACGTCTCGGACGACCGTTATTTCGAGGATCTGGGCACCGATCTGGAGGTCAGCAGCACCACGCATCTGGAACGTTTGGCACAGGCGACGTATTTCGGGACTGGCTGGTCCCTGACCGGGCGCGTACAGGATTTCCAGACCGTCGATCGCACCATTCCGTCCGCCGCCGACGCCTATGCGCGCTTGCCGCAGTTGCTGTTCCACGCTGCGCCGCGCACGCGTCCTTACGGCGTGGAACTCGACCTCGCAAGCGAACTGGTGCAGTTCGACCACGATGACCTGGTCACCGGTACCCGACTGGATCTGCAGCCAAAGGCCAGCCTGCCGCTCGGTGGCGCGGCCTGGTTTCTGACGCCGGCGGCCAGCGTCCGATACACCCAATACAAGCTCGAGGATCAGCCGGCGAACCAACCGGAAGACCCCAGTCGCACCACGCCCATCGCCAGCCTCGACAGCGGACTGTTCTTCGAGCGCAACCTGGGATGGTTCGGCAACGATCTCCTGCAGACACTCGAACCGCGAGCTTTCTATTTGTACGTCCCGCATCGCGATCAGAGCGATCTGCCGGTTTTCGATACCGCGCTGCGGGATTTCAGCTTCTACCAGATGTTCGAGGACAACCGCTTCACGGGCGCCGACCGGATGGGCGACGCCAACCAGCTGACCTTGGCCGCCACCACCCGGCTGCTGGACCCGGGCACCGGCACCCAGTATGCGAGCCTGAGCCTCGGCGAGATCTTCTACTTCCGCGATCGCGAAGTGACCCTGTACAACAACCAAGCGGCTGCGGACCAGAGCCGCTCGAACCTGGTCGCCGAACTGGATCTGCGACTGTCGCAGAGCTGGAAGACTGTCGCCGGCGTG
>JBAYTM010000388.1:0-3111 GCA_041675685.1 Thiohalobacteraceae bacterium | reverse complement strand
CCAGCGCGGCCAACCGGCGATGCATGGCGTCGTCGGCCCTCGGTGGCCGCGAAACCCGGTGCCGATACGCAGGCAAAACGCGTCGTCACCCTCGACGAGACTACTTGGAAATGCGCATTCTGTCGAGGCGGCGCGCTCGTATGCCTAGCGGATCATCGGCCGTTGCGCGTTGAATTCGCGTGCGAAGATATCCCAGAAGGCGGCGAACAACACGGCGATCAGCGGGCCGATGACGAAGCCGCTCAGGCCGAACAGACCGATGCCACCAAGCGTCGAGAGCAACACGACATAGTCGGGCAGCTTGGTATCGCGCCCGACCAGAATGGGGCGAAGGACGTTGTCGACGAGACCTATGACGCCGACCCCGAACGCCACCAGCACCAGCCCCTGCACCCAGTCGCCCGATGCAAACAGATAGATGGCCACCGGGCCCCAGATCAACGCGGCGCCCACCACGGGAATGAGCGACAACAGGATCATCACCACGCCCCACAACACCGCGCCGGCTATACCGAGTATCGCGAAGATCAGCCCGCCCAGCGCGCCTTGGATGATCGCAACGACCAGGTTGCCCTTGATGGTGGCACGGGTCACCTCAGCGAACTTGGCGAACAGCATGTGCTCGCGCTCGTCACCCAGCGGCAGCGCGCGCACCAGCATGGCGAGGAGTTTGGGACCGTCACGCAAGAGAAAGAACGCCACGTACAGCATCAGGCCCAGGCTCATGAAGAAGCGCAGCGTGCCTTGCCCGACGGAAACGGCATTTTCCGCAAGGAAACGGCCACCGGCCACGGCACCTGTCGCCAGTTGCTCTCTGACCCCTTCGAGGTCGATGCCGAGGCGCTCGACCAGATTCTGTACGGCGGGGAACGCGTCCCTGATCTGATCCAGGTAGGCGCCCGGATCCAGTTCGCCGCTCTGCAGACGCTGGTACAGGCCAACGCCTTCCTGAAAAAAAGAGCCTATGACGAACAGCACGGGGATGATCACGATCACCACCGACGTCAGCAGCGTCGTCAACGCAACCAGGTTGGGATGGTCGCCCCAGCGCGACAGCAGACGCCGCTGCAGCGGATAGAACATCACTGCCACCACACTGGCCCAGAACACCGCATTGAAGAACGGCTTGAGCAGGAAAAGAAACAGCAGCGTGACCAACGCCAGTGTCAGCAGAAAGGAGCGGCGCTCCAGCGTCTCGTTCATTCGCTATCCTCGCCTGCTGCGTTAGGGGTTCGCGCGATCATGGAAACGGCGAAAGGGGTGGAACACATCCGGAATCGACGCCCGAGCGGGACGGCCTGCACGCCGGGACGACGGCCGCCACAGCGTTCAACATCCACTGTAGGCGACAGCGCCAACTTTATAGGCGCAACGTCAAGACGGCAATGGGCCGATGCTCCATATGCCCTGCGCCCACGGCTCCCAGCGAAGTTTACTGTCGCCGGAACAGTGTCTGCATCAACCTTTCGAGGAATTCGACTTGGCCGCGCAGAATCTTTTCCCGCGCCTCTTCGATCCCGAACCACTGCCCTTTGTCCGCCTCCGGATAGGCCTTTATCACGCCGCTGTTGCGCGGCCACTCCAAATCAAAGCTGTTACTGACGAGCCTGGAGGTATCGACGTCTTGCTCGACGGCCCAGGCGTGGACGATCTTCCGGCTTGGCTGTTTGAGCTGCCCCAATTCAATGAACTCGCCGATCGCCTCGAATCCTGTCTCTTCGCGGAATTCGCGCCTTGCCGCGTCCAACGGAGTCTCGTCCGGCTCGCAGAGTCCTTTGGGGATGGTCCAGGCATGCTCGTCCTTCTTGGCCCAATACGGACCGCCGGGGTGTACCAGCATGACTTCCAGTCGCCCCTCGGCAAAGCGGTACAGGAGGATACCGGCGCTGTGAATGCTCATAGGCGGCTTCCTTGCGAGAGACCTCTCCGTCTACCGAGGATATTGCCTCGGCCCGGTTCGACAGTGCGCACACTGCGGCAAGGCAGTTGCAACCCTGTTGCCGGTTTTCGAGGAGCAAACCGTGGCCAAAGGCCAGGTACGCAGCAATCGCGAAGCGAAAACCCAAGCAGGTCGAGAAACCCGTTGCGCCGGCGCCCAATTTTTCCGGCACACCGAAGCAAAGCGGCTCCGCCACATCCAACGGAAAAAAGAACCAGGCCGTCGCCGCCGCGACCATACTCCAAGCCCGGAGCTAATGCGGATCAGCGCTACTGATCTGCATTCCGGGCGCTTGCCGCCTCACTCCACCGACATGTTCTTAATGAAGGCGTCGGCCTCGGCGATCGACTTGTTCATCTCGGCCACCAGCGCCGTGATGTCGGACTCTATTTCCGCGCGATCCGTGCGCAGCGATGTGATGGCCTGCGCGTTCAGATTGTGCTTGAGAAACAGCACCCGGTCGCGAAACGCATCCAGCACCGGATCGATCTTGCCTTCCGCGCGGCGCATCTTTTCGATCAGCACGGCATAGCGACGGCGCGTATCGACCAATTGCCGTTCGCTGGTTCGGCGCATGTCCTGATTGGAGAACTGACTCAGCTCCTTTTCCCATTCAGTGAACAGGTCCTTGGCGACGCGTTCCACGTCGCGGATCCTGCCGCGGACCTTTTCCGCCTGCGCCTCGCTGTCTTCGAATTCCGCTTTGAGCTTCCGGTACTGGGTCTCGAGCGCGCCGCCCTGAAAGTTCGTCACTGCGATAAACTGTTCGAGCGCGTCCTCGAACTGCTCCTTTGCATCCTGCTGGGCGCCCCGTGCGTCTTCTACCCGGTCCACCAGGATGTCGCGCTTCTCGATGCCGAGCTTTTCCATCGCGCCGTAATAGGCAGTCTGGCATCCGAACTGAAATATTCCGGCAGCGACGATGAACGCGAAGCCCAGGACGTTCCGTTGCCTGTCATGTGCGTACATGAATAATCCCCTTCGGCATGCCCGTCGACCGCTGCCGGGAGAGAGGCCGCCGGTAAACAAAACGCCCGCTAGAAAGAATAGACCAGCGCGGCCGTGGTTTCCGTATCGGTCTTCTCGACGCCCGCAGGCACATCCGAAACGTTCTCCACTGTATAGGACAGCTTCATGGACCAGTCGCCGATAATCGTCGCCTCCAAGGCCGT
>JBAYTM010000387.1:0-3114 GCA_041675685.1 Thiohalobacteraceae bacterium | reverse complement strand
CCGGGGCGGCCGCCAACGTCGTCGAGACGCGCATCACCGAGGTCATCGAAGACCGCATTGCCGGCGTGGAAGGCATCCAGTCGGTTCAATCCACCAGCGAGGACGGGCGCTCGGCGATCAGCGTGGAGTTCGACGTGGGGCGCGACGTCGACGCCGCCGCGAACGACATACGCGACCGGGTTTCCACCGTGCTCGACGAGCTGCCCGACGAGGCCGATCCACCGGAGATCCAGAAGGTCGACAGCAACGAAGACGTGATCATGTGGATCAACCTGGCGAGCGATCGACTGAGCGTGCCGGAGCTCACGGACTACGCCGACCGCTACCTGGTCGACCGCTTCTCGGTACTGGACGGGGTGGCGCGGGTACGTCTGGGCGGCGCCCAGATCTATGCCATGCGTGTGTGGCTGGATCGCCGCGAACTGGCGGCGCGCAACCTGACGGTCGCCGATGTGGAAGACGCCTTGCGCGCCGAAAACCTGGAGCTGCCGGCGGGCAGTCTGGACTCGGTGGACCGGCAGTTCACCGTGCGCGTCGAACGCAATTTCCGCAACGCCGAAGACTTCGCGCAGTTGGTGCTCGCACGCGGCGCGGACGGCTATCTGGTGCGGCTCGGTGATGTCGCGCGCGTCGAGCGCGGTGCGGCGGAAGATCGCCTGTTCTTTCGCGGCAACGGCGTGCCCATGGTCGGCATCGGGGTGATCAAACAGTCGACGGCGAACACCTTGGCCGTGGCGCAGGCGGCCAAGCAGGCGATGGCGCACATCAACCCGACTTTGCCGGAAGGCATGTCGCTCAATCAGAGCTATGACTCCTCGGTATTCGTCGAGGAGGCGGTGTGGGAAGTCTACAAGACGCTCGGCATTGCCACCCTGTTGGTGATCGGCGTGATCTACCTGTTCCTCGGCAGTGTGCGTGCGACGCTGATCCCGGCGGTCACCGTACCGGTTTCCTTGATCGCCACCTTCAGCATTTTGCTTGCGCTTGGGTTTACGCTGAACATTCTGACCTTGCTGGCCCTGGTGCTGGCGATCGGCCTGGTGGTCGACGACGCCATCGTGGTACTGGAAAATATCCATCGGCGCATGCACGCCTATGGCGAGACCCGGCTGGTGGCGGCGGTGCGCGGCACCCGGCAGGTCGGCTTTGCCGTCATCGCGACCACTATCGTTCTGGTCGCCGTGTTTGTACCCATCGGCTTCCTGCAGGGCGACGTCGGGCGTCTGTTCTCCGAGTTCGCGCTGACCATGGCGGCCGCCGTGGCGTTCTCCGGTTTCGTTGCCCTCAGCCTGTCGCCGATGCTGGCCTCCAAGGTACTCCCCGCCGCGCACCAGGGAGGCCGGGTCGTCGACGCGGTCGACGGCCTGTTCAACCGAGTGCGCCGTGGCTACGATCGCGCGCTGGGCGGCGCACTCCGACACACCTGGATCGTCTGGTCGGCGCTGGCGGTGCTGTTGGTCGCTTCGCTCTGGTTGCTGCAGCAATTACCGAAGGAGTACACGCCGAGAGAAGACCGTGGGGCCTTCTTCGTCATGGTCAACGGGCCCGAGGGGGCATCCTACAAGTACATCGCCGAGTACATGACCGAGGTCGAGCGGCGCCTGATGCCGTTGGTCGAAGCCGGAGAGATCCAGCGTCTGCTGGTGCGCGCGCCTCGCGCATTCGGCAATTTCGAGATCTTCAATACGGGCATCGCGGTGATTGTGTTGCGGCCTTGGGCGCAACGCCGTTCCGCCTGGGACATCATGGACGATGTCGGCACCCGCCTCGCCGACCTGCCCGGCGTGCAGGTGTTTCCGGTCATGCGGCAGGGCTTCGGTGCGAGGACGCAGAAGCCGGTGCAATTCGTCATCGGTGGGGGCACCTACGCGGAGCTCGCGGAGTGGCGCGATATTCTGGTCGACAAGATCCAGGCCGACAATCCCGGCCTGGAGGGGCTGGACTGGGATTACAAGGAGACCAAGCCACAGCTGCGCGTGGTGATCGATTACGACCGCGCCGCCGATCTCGGTGTGACGATCGGCGCGATTGGCCGGACCCTGGAGACCTTGCTCGGGTCCCGTCGGGTGACGACCTACATCGATGCCGGCGAAGAATACGACGTGATTCTCGAGGGCGAACGGGATGCACAGCGCACCCCGGCGAGTCTGGACGGCATCTATGTCCGTTCGGAACGCAGCACGGAGCTGATCCCACTGGCGAATCTGGTGCGTGTAGAGGAGACGGCCGATTCGATTCGTCTCAATCGCTACAATCGCGTGCGCGCAATCACGCTGGAGGCCAACCTTGCCGAGGGCTTCGCGCTCGGGGAGGCGCTGGACTATCTGGACAAGCTGGCCGAGGAGCACCTTCCGGGTGGCGTGACCATCGATTACAAGGGCCAGTCGGAAGACTTCCGGATCGGCACCGGGTCCATCCTGTTCACCTTCGTGTTGGGGCTGGCCGTGGTGTTTCTGGTGCTCGCTGCGCAATTCGAGAGTTGGGTGCATCCCTGGGTGATCATACTGACCGTGCCGCTGGCGATCGGCGGGGCGCTGCTCGGTCTCTTCCTCACGGGACAGACACTCAATCTTTATAGCCAGATCGGCCTGATCATGCTGGTGGGGTTGGCGGCGAAAAACGGCATTCTGATCGTTGAGTTCGCCAACCAGTTGCGCGACGCCGGAAAGCCCTTTCGCGAGGCGCTGTGCGAGGCGTCGGCGGTGCGTTTACGCCCGATCGTGATGACCGGCATTACCACGGCGGCCGGTTCACTGCCGCTGTTACTCACCTTCGGGGCCGGTGCGGAGACGCGGACCGCGATCGGCACCGTCATCCTGTTCGGGGTGCTCAGCGCAACCTTCTTTACCTTGTTCGTTGTGCCGGTGGCCTATGACCTGTTGGCCCGGCACACCGGTTCGCCTGGTGATACGCGGCGCCGGTTGGATGCGGAGATGGAAGGCCGGTGAGTGACCCCATAACTCGAATTTGCGTTTTCCTCAGGTTAAAAAGAAACGGCGGCCGAAGCCGCCGTGGTAGGCATTGTTGCGATAATCACGCAGCCCGTTTGCGACGCGCGACGCCGACCATGCCGATCAAACCCGAACCCAGCAGCCAAGCGGCGGCAGGCACGGG
>JBAYTM010000386.1:0-3117 GCA_041675685.1 Thiohalobacteraceae bacterium | reverse complement strand
TTCCTCATCGTGGGCGCGGCGCACCGCCTCCCAGAACATGATCTGCGCCATTACTTCACGCCGCCGCGAACACCGCCCTGGACCCAGGGGTCATTTTCCGCCAGCACATATTTGCCCACTTCTTCGACCCGCGGTTCGGGGGAGGATTCGGCAAAGGCGATGATCTCGTTCTCGATCTGTTCGAGGATCTCGGTGTCCATGGCCTTGTACTTGTCCTTGGTCAGCTCGCCGGCCTCGATCAGGCGGTCGCGCAGCATGATGATCGGGTCGCGCTTGGACCACATGCGCTCTTCGGCCTTGGCCCGGTAGGCATTGGAATCGGACATGGAGTGACCGCGATAACGGTAGGTCATCAGTTCCAGGAAGTACGGTCCCTTGCCGGAACGCACGTAGTCGACGGCCTTCTTGGCGGCCTTCAAGACCTTCTCGATGTCCTGACCGTCTTCCTGCGCGGAGGGGATGTTGTACGCGGCGACGCGCTTGTATTGTTCGATCACCGCGGTGGAACGGTCTATGCGGGTACCGATGCCGTAGAGGTTGTTTTCGCAGACATACAGCACCGGCAGCTTCCAGAGTGCGGCCATGTTCAGCGACTCGTGAAAGGTGCCCTGATTGTTTGCGGCATCGCCGAGGAAGCAGATGGCGATCTCATCGCCGCCCTTCATCTGAATCGCCTTGGCCATGCCCGCCGCCAGGGGGAAGGGACCGCCGACCAGCGCGTAGCCGCCCATGAAGTGGTGTTCGACGTCGAAGATGTGCATGGAGCCGCCGCGCCCCTTGGACGAACCGGTCTCCTTGGCATACAGCTCGGCCATGACCTTTTTGGGGTCGGCGCCGCACTTGATGGCATGGACGTGGTCGCGATAGCCGGTGATCACATAGTCCTGGCCGGGCCGGGCCGCCTCCAGCACGCCGAGCGCACAAGCCTCCTGACCGGGATACAAATGCAGAAACCCACCGATCTTGCGTTCGACGTAGGCCTCGTAGCAGCGCTCTTCAAAGCGGCGCGCGAACAGCATCTCGCGCAACAGCCGTTTCTTGTCCGCGGCGTTCATGCAGCTCCTTACATCTAATTAATTGCCGGCCGTCTGGCAGGGCGGGACCCTTTCGAGCGGGGCCCCTGGTACGGGTCCAAACAGGCAGTTGCGGGTTGGTGAACGCCGCGCGCCGACCTCTCGGTCAACCGCGCCCACGGTGCCCCCCAAGGTACCCGGAGGTGAACAAGCGCGATATGATCTGTGTTTTGGCCAGTTAGGTCAAGGCGAAGGGCATGTCCATCCCCTACAGGCACGTCGAAAAACTTATCGTAAATCAACACGCAAAGCCGCCGGCCGCGAAGCATCTGACGAACTGCGACGGTTTTGTGCTGATCCTGCCGAAGGCCGCCGGGCAGATCGACTGGCAGTCGCTTCCGCACGGCGAACATCTCGCCCAACGCGCCAAACGGCAGCGCAACGCCCGCGCCGCGGACAAGGACTGGCAGACCGAGCTGCCCACGCCCAACGGCACGCGCGCGTTGGTGGTCTATGCGGACACAGAGGCCTCGAGCTTCGACCGGCTGAGCGCGGCGGGCGCTTGGGCCAAGCGTCTGCTGGAGACGGCGCCGACCCGCGTCGCGATCCATGCGGCCGGCACGGGAGACGCGACCACGGCGTGGCTCGAGGCGGCCGTGCTGGCGTTGCTCACGGCGGTCTGTCCCATGCCGACACGCAAGTCGCCGGCCGACCCGCTCGCCCCGCTGCAGCGCATCGACGCCTATGGCACGAAGACACTGCGCGTCGATCTGCTGCGCGCACAGGTCCAGGGCAATCACCTGGCGCGCTGGCTGACCACCCTGCCGGGCAATGAACTGCGCCCGGCGCACTATCGCCGACTGGCCACCGCGCTCGCCAGGCAACACGGCTGGGAGGTGGAATTTCTGGATGGACGCGCCCTGCGCAAACACAAGGCCGGCGCCTTTCTCGCGGTCACCCAGGCCGGCGCCGACGACGGCGGCATTCTGCGCCTGCGTTACCGGCCGCGCGCGCGCCGCAAGGCGCCCCGACTGGCCTTGATCGGCAAAGGCATCTGCTTCGATACCGGTGGCGTCAATCTCAAACCGGCCAAGTCGATGTTCGGTATGCACGAAGACATGGCCGGGAGCGCGGTGGCCCTGGGCACGCTGCTGGCGCTGAGCCTGCTCGAGGTCGATTTCGCCGTCGACTGCTGGCTGGCGCTCGCCGAGAACCACATCGGGCCGCTTGGCTACAAACCCAACGACGTGGTCACCGCCTGCAACGGCACCAGCATCGAAATCGTCCACACCGACGCCGAGGGACGCATGGTCCTGGCCGATACGCTGGCGCTCGCCGCGCGCGACAAGCCGCAACTGCTGGTCGATTTCGCGACCCTCACCGGCGCCTGCGTGTATGCCCTGTCGACGCGCTACAGCGGCGTCTTCGGGAGCCGCGCCGACCTGCTCGAGACGATGACGGCGGCCGGTCGCGCCAGCGGCGAGCGCGTCTGGCCCTTTCCGCACGACGCGGATTTCGACGAGGCGCTCAAAAGCGAGATCGCCGACGTCAAGCAATGCACGGTCGACAGCGAGGCGGACCACATCCTCGCGGCGCGTTTTCTCCAACGCTTCGTGCCGGCCACGATCCCCTGGCTGCATGTCGATCTCGCCGCCGGCAACCACAAGGGCGGGCTGGCGCACGTGCCGACCGACATCACCGGTTTCGGTGTCGGACTGATGCTGCAGGCATTGCTCGTCGACGAACTCCTGCAACGCGCGGCGGCGCAGTGATCCCGGCGGACAAAATCATCCTGGGCTGGCGCGAATGGCTGTCGCTGCCCGCGCTTGGCGTCACCGCCATCAAGGCCAAGATCGACACCGGCGCGCGTACCTCCGCCCTGCACGCCTTTCGCGTCGAAGCCTTCGAGACGGAAGGCGGATCACGGGTACGCTTCGCACTGCACCCGCTGCAGAAGCGCAACGATGTCATCGTCGAATGCGAAGCGGACGTACTCGACTGCCGCAAGGTGACCGACTCCGGGGGACACAGCGAGCTCCGCTACGTCATCCGCACGCCGATCCGGATCGGCGCACTGGAAATACCGATCGAACTGACGCTGACC
>JBAYTM010000385.1:0-3120 GCA_041675685.1 Thiohalobacteraceae bacterium | reverse complement strand
TCATCGCCAATATGCACGATGTCGTGATCATTCTCGGGTTCTTCGCGTTTTTCCAGTGGGATTTTTCGCTCACCGTGCTGGCAGCGGTGCTGGCGATCCTGGGGTATTCGGTGAACGAGTCCGTGGTCATCTTCGATCGTATCCGCGAAACGTTCCGGAAGATGCGCAACGCAACGACGCCGCAGGTCATCGATCACGCGATCACCAGTACGATGTCGCGCACCATCATTACCCACGGGAGTACCGAAATGGCAGTGATCGCAATGCTGATCTTCGGCGGTGAGACCTTGCACTATTTTGCGCTGGCGCTGACCATCGGCATCGTGTTCGGTGTCTATTCGTCGGTGCTGGTCGCCAGCCCGATCGTCATGTGGCTGGGTGTTTCGCGTGCGGATCTGGTGTCGGCGCCAGTGAAGAAAGAAGGGCTGGAAAGCAGCGTTTAAGCCATCCGGTCCGGCGATACTGGAACGAGCCGCCTCCCTCGGAGGCGGCTCGTTCGTTTAGGCGATGCCTCAGCGTGCCTTGCGTACTTCGTCGAAGGGATCGGACTCGGCAGCGGCCGGCAGGATCTTGTTGCAGAGCGTGCTGGTTCCTTCTGCGCACTTGTCTTCGTCGGCGCCCCGGATCGTCAGCGTAGCCCATAGCGAGGCGATGCCCCAGAGTCCAAGCCCCAGTAACACTGTCTGCCAACCGGTACCTTCCGCAGGTCCGCCCCAGATAGCGCCGTAGAGGATACTGATGATGCCGGTAAGCCAGAACACGCCGATCGGGGCCGCACAACAGCCGGCACATCCGTAGCGACAGGCCGCCAGCGGCGGGGTCAAGAGCGTGAGCAGTGCTGCCTTCATGTTATACACCAGCCTCTAGGTTGTGGGCGGTCGTTGCCCGGCCTTGGCCGGACTAAAAACGTGTATAACACAAAAATCTTCGAAGTAAAATGCACCTGCGCGCCGCACAGTTATAGCGACGCGCCCAATCAGTTAAAGATATAAGCTGCGCGGCTTCAGCCGGTACGGCGTTGGGCGTGCGGGAAGTCGAGAATTTTGGCGCGCGGGACGGGGGCGGGCTTCATTGCCGGAGCGGAGGGGCGGGCGGCCGGTTCGATACCGAGAATCTCCATACAGCCCGGCTCGAACCAATAGACGTCGAGGCTCGCCAGCTCTTCAAGGCCGGACAACGCATCGCGCATCCGCAATTCCAGGGCGAGCTGTGCGCGGTGTGCCGGGTTGGAGAAGAGGTGGCGCAAGTTGTGGGTTCCTTTGGTAGCACCCGCGGTATCCGCCGGGGTCTGCACTCACCCTGTATGTCGGGTGAAGGGACGGCAAACTTGAGCCGGGATCAGCCGGCCAACTCGGCGGGAAGGTGCGGGCGAATGGTCCTGATCAGTGCGGCAAAGACCTTTGCATTGCCTGCGACCACGTTGCCGTTCTTGATGAAACTCGGGCCGCCGCTGAAATCGCCGACGATGCCGCCAGCCTCCTGAATCAGCAGGGCACCGGCCGCGAGATCCCAGGTATTCAGGCCGATCTCCCAGAAGCCATCGAGGCGCCCGGCGGCCACGTAGGCGAGGTCCAGCGCAGCGGAGCCTGGACGACGGACCCCGGCGGTTTCTTTGATCAGATCCTTGAGCATGGCGAGGTAGGCATCCAGGTGGTCGTGGACCTTGTACGGGAAGCCGGTACCCAGCAGTGCTCCGCTCAAGCCGTTGCGCGTACTGACGCGCAGCCGGCGGTTATTGAGCATGGCGCCGGCGCCGCGGGTGGCGCTGAACATTTCCTGCCGCAACGGGTCGTAGACCACGCCTTGCTCGAGCCGGCCCTTGTGCAGCAACGCAATGGACACCGCGAATTGCGGAAAGCCGTGCAGGAAGTTGGTGGTGCCGTCGAGCGGGTCTATGACCCATTGATATTCGTCGCCCGCGTGCTGGCCGCTTTCCTCGGCCAGAATGCCGTGATGCGGATAGGCCTTGCGCAGGGCACGGATGATGATGTCCTCGGCTTGGCGATCCACCTCGGAGACGTAATCGTTGCGGTCTTTACTGGTGATGGTCAGCTGATCGACACGATCCAGAGATCGCACGATCAGGTCGCCTGCGGCGCGTGCGGCGCGCGTCGCAATGTTGAGCATGGGGTGCATGGCCGGATCCGGAAGGCGTTGCTGAATCGGCCGGCAAGGATACCAGAGTTCGCCCTTTGCTGCCGCGAAAACCGAGCCACCGGCGGGGTCAGCGGGAGATTTGCCCGATCGATTCGCCCATGCACAGCAGGCGTTCCGCGGCGAGGTCCTTGCGCCATTCGATCGCGCGGTCGCCGAACAGCAGGATGACCGTCGAACCCATATTGAAGCGGCCCATTTCGGCGCCTCGCGGCAGGCGGATCGGCGCCCCCGCATTGCGGAGGTCCTGCCGGCGTATGCGATAGCCGTGCGGTGGCGTGACCACGCCCGCCCAGACGGTCTCGATGCAGGCGACGAACAGCGCGCCTACGAGGATCATCGCCATCGGGCCGGCATCGGTTTCGAAGATCGTGACCAGCCGTTCGTTGCGCGCAAATACCCGCGGCACCGTGCGTACCGTGTGTGGCGCCACGCTGAACAAGCGGCCAGGAACGTACAGCGACTCGGTCAACTCGCCACTCAACGGCATGTGGATGCGGTGGTAGTCGCGCGGCGACAGGTAGAGCGTCGCGAAACGCCCGTCGGCGAAGCGCGTTGCCAGATCGGGGGCGCCGCCCAAGAGCTCCAGCAGGCTGTAATCACGACCTTTCGCCTGAAAGACGCGGTCTCCCTTGATGTCGCCGATCTGGCCGATGCGGCCGTCGATCGGACAGGCAATGCTGCCGGGCTCGCTGATGACAGGCCGCGCATCGGGACGCATCGCACGGGTGAAAAAGGCGTTGAAGCTCGGGTAGTCGCGCGCGTCGGTATGCAGCGCGGCCTCCAGCGAGACCTGGTAGTGGCGACGGAAGGTATCGATCAGCAACTGCTTCCACCAGCGGGTCTTGCACCGGGTGGCAGCGAGCATGAGGCGCGACAGCGCATGGTGCGGCAACAGATACTGCGGCCAGCTGAGCAGGTAATCGCTAAAGCGCGGATCCTTGTCGTCGTGGGACATACGGGTTC
>JBAYTM010000384.1:0-3129 GCA_041675685.1 Thiohalobacteraceae bacterium | reverse complement strand
CCTTTGGCATCATAGATCACTTCGACCTCGTCCAGCGTTCCCGCATCCTGCGCCGCCGCCAGCCGTTGGTGACTGCTCAATGCGTAGACATCCATCATCTCGCGGCTGATGTGGAAGCGTTCTGCCAGGATCTCTGCCGTCTGCCCCATGGACAGCCCAACGACCGGATCGGTGAGGCCTCGCAGCAGCCCGATCACCGGTTTGAGGTGCATCGGCCGCAAACGCGCCAGCGCCTTCAGGCGCGCGGGCACGCCCTTCGCGCGCTGCCATTGTGCGAGCCAGACGACCATGGCCGTATCGAGCAACACCGGCGCATGACTCATGACCTCGATGCCGCCTGCCAGCACCAGATCGGCGCGGCCGGCGCCGATGTCCCGTGCTGCGCTGTCGAGTGCCTGCATGCCCGAGGCGCAATTGCGTTGTACGGTGAAGGCGGGCACCCGGTCGCCGCAGCCGATGCGCAGGGCGACGATACGCGCGATATTCGCTTCGTCCGGGCCGGGCATAATGCAGCCCGCAATCACTTCGTCGAAAGCGGCGGGCGAAAACGGCTGCCGGAGCGTCAGATTGCGCGCCACCTGCGTGGCGAGATCCGCGGCCTTGAACGGCCCGGGCGCGCCGCGCGCCTTGAGAAAGGGCGAGCGCGCCCCGTCGACTATGTAGACCGGCCGGCCGAAGCCGGGTGCGGTTGATCGCTGCTCCATTGCGTCGTCTCCGGTGAAAGCTGTTCCGCTGTGAAGTCGTCTACGTCTATGACCTGCCGTCGGGCCAGCGCGGCGGCCTGCACCAGCGCCACCTCCTCGGGCTCGACGATTTCGGCCGCCACGGCCGCCGCAAGCTGCAGCTCGGGATCGCCCACCGGAATGCGCTTCTCGCGCATGGCGCGTCGGATACGCGCAAGCACCGGCTCCGCCGCGTGGGTACGCGCCAGGGCATCTTCCAGGCGCCCCAGGGGTTCGTCGAGTTCCGTCGGCATGAACAGCCCGGACGTCAGCCGATCGCGCGCGTCACTCGGACGCAGGATAAGCTCGGCCACCGCATCGGCCAATCGGTCGTCCGGTGCAGAATACGGCAGCCCGAGCGGGAAGGCCCAAGCGCGCAACAGTCGCGGAACAACCGGCAGCGGAAAGTTGTCGAGCAAGGCCAACAGGCTCTGTTGCATGCCGTGCAGGCAGGTATGGCAGCTCCAATCCAACAACGGGACATCCGCCGGGTTCCCGCCCTGGTCATGGAAGCGCTTCAACACGGCGCTGCCAAGATACAAATAGCTGAGTGCGTCGCCCAGGCGCGCAGACAGGCGTTCGCGCCGTTTGAGATCGCCACCCAGCAGCAGCATGGCGACATCTGCGTAGAACGCGAATACTGCACTCATGCGCGTGAACTGCCGGTACCAGCTCGGCGTAATACCGGCCACCGGGACGCGCGCGAAGCGCGCCCCGGTAAGGCCGTGGAACAATGCACGGCTCGCATTGCCCAGCAGAAACCGCACATGTCCAAACAAGGCTCGATCGAAGTTGTGCAGTCCGCGTGTACCATCGCGGTCCAGGGCCGCGCGCATCTCCGTTACCACATAGGGGTGACAGCGCAGCGCGCCCTGTCCGAAAATGATCAGGCTGCGCGTGAGGATGTTGGCGCCCTCGACCGTGATACTGATCGGCAGCGCCTGATACACACGGCCGAGATAGTTGCGCGGCCCCAGACAGATGCCGCTTCCGCCCTGGACATCCATCGCGTCGTTGATCACGGCGCGCATACGCTCGGTAAGGTGATATTTGAGAATCGCCGAGGCGACCGAAGGCCGCTCGCCCAGATCGAGGGCGGTGCAGGTAAGTTCCCGCGCCGCGTCCATGAGGTAGGTGTTGCCGGCGATCCGCGCCAGCGCCTCACGCACGCCGTCGAAGCGACCGATCGGCATCTTGAACTGCTTGCGTACCGCCGCGTAGGCACCGGTCGCGCGGCTGGCGAGTTTGCCGGCCCCCGTGCTCAAGGCCGGTAATGAAATGGACCGCCCATCGGCAAGGCACTCCATCAACATGGCCCAGCCCTGTCCGATACGCTCCGGTCCGCCGATGATCCAGTCCAGCGGAATAAAGACATCGCGGCCGCAGTTGGGGCCGTTTTGAAACGCGGCATTCAACGGGAAATGCCGGTTACCGATCTCGATTCCGGGTCTGTCGGTCGGTATCAATGCGAGCGTGATGCCGAGGTCTTCCTCTTCACCGAGCAGATGGTCTGGATCGTAAAGCTTGAACGCCAGACCGAGCACCGTCGCGACCGGTCCCAACGTGATATAGCGTTTATCCCAGTTGAGCCGCATCCCGAGCACGTCGGGCTCGCCCTCGAACGCATCGCGACAGATTACGCCGGTGTCCGGAATCGCGGCCGCATCCGAACCTGCCTCGGGGCCGGTGAGTGCGAAGCAGGGGACCTCTTCGCCGCGTGCGAGGCGCGGCAGATAATGATTCTTCTGCGCCTCTGTGCCGTAGTGCAACAGGAGTTTCGCCGGACCCAGGGAGTTCGGGACCATCACTGTCACGGCCGCCGTAATGCTGCGGCTGGCGATCTTCATCACCACGTCCGAGTGCGCCAGCGCGCTGAATTCGAGCCCGCCATATGCGCGCGGGATGATCATGCCGAAGAAACCCTGCTGTTTAAGAAATTGCCAGACCGGCGGTGGCAGATCGAGCAATTCGTGGGTGATCTTCCAGTCGTCCAGCATTCGACACAGGTCTTCGACCGGCCCTTCGATGAAGGCGCGTTCGTTCGCAGCACGCACCGGCGCAGGCAGGCCCAACAGCCGATTCCAGTTGGGGCTGCCGCTGAACAACTCGGCCTCCCACCAGACGCTGCCGGCCTCCAACGCCTCGCGCTCGGTGCGTGACATCTCGGGAATGGCCCGGGCAAACGCAGTTCGTAAATGACGACTGAGCAGGGTCCGGCGCAACGCAGGAATGCCGAGGAGGGCGGCGACAGGCAAAAACAACAGCCAGACGAAGGCCAGTACCACGGCGTTGCCGTCGCGTAACAGGCCCCAACCCAACAGATAGACAGAGACCGCTGCAATCCAGGCGATCCCCGGGGCGCGCAGGGCGGCCAGTCCCCAGGCGGTAGCGACGAGTAGCAGCAGCT
>JBAYTM010000383.1:0-3130 GCA_041675685.1 Thiohalobacteraceae bacterium | reverse complement strand
GCGTCGATGCCGACGAACGTGTCGGCAAACTGCGTCAGGACCAGTTCGCCTTCGAGGATTATTCGGTGCTCGACACCGTGATCATGGGTCACGCCGAACTCTGGAAGGTGAAGCAGGAGCGCGACCGCATCTATTCCCTGCCGGAGATGACAGAAGAGGAGGGCATGCAGGTCGCCGATCTCGAAGTGCATTTCGCGGAGCTGGACGGCTATACCGCCGAGGCGCGCGCCGGCGAACTGCTGTTGGGCCTGGACATTCCGGTCGATCAGCACACCGGCCCGATGAGCGCGGTGGCACCCGGTTGGAAGTTGCGCGTGCTGTTGGCGCAGGCGTTGTTCGCCGATCCGGACATCCTGTTGCTCGACGAGCCGACCAACAACCTCGACATCAACACGATCCGCTGGCTGGAAGGTGTGCTGAACGCGCGCAGCAGCACCATGATCATCATCTCCCATGATCGCCACTTCCTGAACAGCGTGTGCACGCACATGGCCGACCTGGATTACGGCGAGCTGCGCGTCTACCCCGGCAACTACGACGATTACATGACCGCCTCGACGCAGGCGCGCGAACGTCTGTATGCGGACAACGCCAAGAAGAAGGCACAGATCGCCGATCTGCAGGCCTTCGTCAGCCGCTTTTCCGCGAACGCCTCCAAGGCCAAGCAGGCGACCTCGCGCGCCAAGCAGATCGAAAAGATCAAGCTCGACGAGATCAAGCCGTCGAGCCGCGTGAATCCCTATATCCGTTTCGATCAGAGCAAGAAGCTCTACCGTCTGGCACTGGAAGTCGAAGGCCTGAGCAAGGGCTACGATGCGCCGCTGTTCCGCGATTTGAACCTGATGATCGAGGTCGGCGAGCGCATCGCCGTGATCGGCCCGAACGGCATCGGCAAGAGCACGCTGTTGCGCACGCTGGTCGGCGAACTGGCACCCGACAGCGGCATCGTCAAGTGGTCGGAGAACGTCGACATCGGCTATTTCGCGCAGGATCACGCCGCCGACTTCGCCGAGGATATGTCGCTGTTCGACTGGATGACGCAATGGAAGAAACCCAGCGATGACGAACAGGCGATCCGAGGCACGCTCGGTCGCCTGCTGTTCTCGTCCGACGAAATGAGCAAGTCGGTGAAGGTCCTGTCCGGCGGCGAACAGGGCCGCATGCTGTTCGGCAAACTGATGCTGCAGCGCCCGAACATTCTGGTCATGGACGAGCCGACCAACCACTTGGACATGGAGTCCATCGAGTCGCTCAACACCGCGTTGGAGAACTATCCCGGCACGCTGATCTTCGTCAGCCATGACCGCGAATTCGTGTCTTCGCTGGCGACCCGCATCATCGAACTGAGCCCGACCGGCGTCGTCAACTTCAACGGCAACTACGACGACTACCTGCGCAGCCAGGGCGTGGAACTGCTCAGCAAGACGGGGTCCTGATTATTGGTCGGGGATAAAGGCCTTCGCGAACGCCTCGCACGGTCTGAAAGCTTTCAACACGAGAGCGCCGAAGGCGCGCGAAGGAAAGTCACCGCAAAACCGTCATCCTACGCTCCCGCCGTCTCATAAAAGCCGGTACGCAGGGTGCGTCGGCGTAGCGACGCACCATAGCCACTACGGTCCGGTGTGTCAGCCTTCGGCTCGAGGCACGCTACGGGCCATCATTGCGGGACGCGCGGCGACGTGGCAATCTCCGGACTGAGACCCCCAGAGCAGGAGTCGCACCATGCACGGACTGGTCCCGCCCGATCCCGAAACCGGCGTCTCGGACGTGCGGTTCGCCGTCATCTATACCCCGCGGCTCGACCGCAAACGCTTTCCCGCCAGCAACGTCGAGATTCATGAGACCGCGGAGGCGGCATGTGCCGCATCGGCGCCGGCCGATAACCGTCATCCCGCCCTGGTGGTCGGTCCGTCGAAGTCCTCGGAAGGTCAGTTCATCTATTATCTGGAACGCTGGCTATAACGCCGCGGCCGTTTGCACCGGCAATGTCAAAGCGAACCGGCGGCATTTTATCGCCGGTTCAGCTCGTGGTTTGCCGACAGCAGCTCCGGCAGTGCATCCGGTCTGATGCCGAGGTGAAGTAGTAGCCCTGTCCCTGATCGCCCCTGATCGCAGTGGTATGCCTGCCAATCCGCAGCGCTTCGTGAAGGCGAGCGGGCGCGACTCGAAAAGCGATGCTCATGAAGCCGCTCCACACCGGCACCTAAGCGCGTTCCGCGGCCGGCGCCCTGCGCAGGGCGCCGCGCCGCGAAGCTGCTAAAGTTGCTATTGTCGGACGCGAGCATTTTTCCAGACGCGCTTGTGTGGCGAAGCAACCGGGCGGCGAGGGACGCACTTTATGGTCCATGCGAGATACTTAATTTTGGCCGCGATCATCGTGGGAATCGCAGGCTGCGCCGGTCCGCGGTACCAGACGCTGTACCGCTACGAGCCGCCCGCGGATCCGGCGGGGCGCAGTTGCCTGATGCGCTGCGAGCAAACACACAAGACCTGCACGGACGACTGCCGCGAGCGCTATGCCGCCTGCGGCGCGGCCGTCGAGCCCGAGGCGCGTGCGCTCCATGCCGAGGCCTTGGAACGCTATGAGGATGAACTGCGCCAATACCGTAACGATCTCGACCGCTACCATTTGAATATCGCCGTGGGCTGGGGTCGCCGCCCCGGCTGGTATGGCGCCGGCTGGTACGACCCCTGGTGGCCGTATGGAGCCTACACGCCGTATTACCGCCCGCCACATCCCCCGCAACAACCGAGCTACAGCGACGCGTTGAGCAAGATCCGCGCGCAACGCTGCGACCGCGATTGCGGCTGCCAGGCGAACTACGATGCCTGCTTCCTCGGTTGCGGCGGCACGAAGGTCCCCGAGGTACGCTGCATCGCCAACTGTCCGCGCGAGCCGGATTGACATCGGTATCCACAGACCGCAATGCGCCGTGTACGCCGTTGCGCGATACTCCCGGCGTCCTGCATTCAGGAGTTTCACGCAACCATGGACGGTCAGGTACGGGCGAGTATGCGCAGCGCGGCAGTCACACTTCTGTTCTTCGCGCTCGTACTGCTTTGCGGATGCCAGATGGTCAGCCTCAAAGGATTGAACCTGCCGCAGCCACTAACGACCCGGGAATTCGCT
>JBAYTM010000382.1:0-3135 GCA_041675685.1 Thiohalobacteraceae bacterium | reverse complement strand
GGTCAGATCCATGTGCGGATGATAGCCCGCGCGTATGGGCGATACACGGCTTCACGCCGTCAGCGCTTTATTCGGGCTCGGGGACGCAATCCGGGTCAGGTGTCGGCTACCGCGCTGCGCCGGATCGCTTCCAGCACCCGTTCCGCGGGCAGCGGTCGGCTGATGAAATATCCCTGCGCCTGATCGCAGCACATCTCCGCCAGCATGGCGAGCACATCGGCATCCTCGACGCCCTCGGCGATGACCTGCAGGTTGAGGTTGTGCGCCAGACCGATGGTGGAACGGACGATCACCGCATTCTGCTCATCGCGCACCATGTCGGTGACGAATGAGCGGTCGATCTTCAAGGCGCTGATCGGCAAGCGCCGCAAATAGCTCAATGAGGAATAGCCGGTACCGAAGTCGTCGATCGAGAGCCGGATACCCAGGGCCGCAATACGGTTGAGCAGCACCGCGGCGCTTTCCGGGTCCTGCATCAGCGCGGTCTCGGTGATTTCCAGCTCGAGCATCTCCGGATCGGCCCCGTATTGCGCCAGTAATTCCTCTAGCCGGGACACGCACTGATAATTGAGCAGATTGCGCGCCGAGAGGTTGATCGCGATCGAATACTCGAGCCCCTGGTCGCGCCAGTCGCGTTGCTGCTGGAGGGCCATCCCCAGTACCTGCATCGTCAGTTCCTGGATGGCGTCCGTGAGTTCGATCATCGGCAGGAAGGCACCGGGGTACAGAAGCCCACGGTCCGGATGCTCCCAGCGCACCAGCGCCTCGAAGCCCGTGACCCGTCGCGACTTCAGGTCCAATTTCGGCTGATAATGCAGACGTAGCTGCTGATCCCGCAATGCCCGGCCGAAGTCGCTGAGCAGCATCAGCCGTTCGGGCGTGTTGGTGTCGAGCACCGGATCGTATTGCTCGACGCCGGCCGCGGCGGATTTTGCCGCGTACATCGCCACGTCGGCGGCGCGCAGCAATGCATGACTGTCGGCGCCGTCGTCCGGATAGACCGCCACCCCGACGCTCGCGCCCACCTGCAACGTCAGCTCGTTCAGTGTAAACGGCCGCGCGAGCGCCGCCACGATGTCGCGGCCTACCTGAAGCGCTGCGGCTGACCGGTGCACCGATGGCAACAAGATCGCGAATTCATCGCCGCCGAGCCGACAGATCAGCGACGGATAGGCGGTAAGCGCCTCCGCAAGTCGCCGACCGATCTCGCATAACAGTTGATCGCCGACTTGATGGCCGAGACTGTCGTTGACCTCCTTGAAGCGATCCAGGTCCAGCAACATCAACGAGGCACCCGCCGCGCCCTGGGGCCGTTGCAGCACCCGTCGTGCGAATTCGCGATGCAGCAGCAGGCGATTGGGCAACTGGGTGAGCGCGTCGTGGGTGGCTTGATAATCCAGGTCGGCAATATACCGCGCATTGGCGATCGCCAGTCCAACCGTGTTGCCGACCGACGCCATCGTCTCCAGGTCGCTTTGTCCGTATCCATGCGGCTCGGCGAACATGAGCGTAATGGTGCCCAGCGCGGCGCCTCGACAATAGATCGGGACGACGACCATGGAGCGCAATCCGAGTTTGAGGAGCTTCTTCGCGACAACGGGCTCTGCACGCGGGTCGATATCGATATCGTCTATTGCGACGGGCTTGCCGTCCAACAACGCCGCCCCGTTCAGGCTCCCGTGCATCGGCAGATAGCTGCCGGCCTGCATCATTTCTTTGGAGAAACCCCGCGCGCCGATCAGGCGCAGCCGGCTCCCGTCCGAGTCGACGAGGTACAGGGCGGTGCGCTCCGCACCCGCGATGCGGGTCAGAAGCTCCAGGGTCTCGTCGGCGATGCTCTCCACGTCCAGCGAGGCCTGCAGGCGATCGGAGAACCCGTTCAGCAACCGCAGGTTCTCGTTGCTCTGCATGAGCGCCTGACGCGACTCGGTCAGTTCCAGGCTGGTCCGCTTGCGCTCGGTGATGTCGCGGACGGTCGCGAGGACATGCGGGTAACCGCTGATCTCGGCGACCAGCAGCGTCACCTCCGCATCGAAGGCGGTACCGTCCTGACGCAGGTGTTCCCATTCGATCATCGTCTTGCGCCCGGCAAAGACGGCAAGAATGTTCTCCCGCATCTTTTCCTGGGACAAGCTTCCATCGGGTTGTCGCTCCGGCGACAGCATCCCCGGACTCATGTTGACGATCTGGTCGCGACCGCAACCGAACATGGCCGGTGCGGCCGCATTGCAATCGACAATCTTGGTCCCGTCCATGACGAAGACCGCGTCCGCGGCGCCTTCGAACAAGGCCTTGTAGCGCGTCTCGCTCGCGTGCAGATCCGCCAGTGTCCGTTTGCGTTCGCTGATGTCGGAGGCGATACCGAGAAACCCCATCAGGCTGCCGTCCTCGGCTTGCACCGCCGACATCGACAGCATAACGGGCAGCGTACTGCCGTCGCTCCGAACGTAGGTCCATTCGCGTTCCTCGATTTCTCCACGGCGCGGCTTGGCGTCCAGTGCCTCGAATCCCGGTGCGATGGTTTCGCCAAATTCGGCGGACAATTCCCGCGCCCGTCGCTCGAGTTCCTCCGCGAGATGAAATATCTCCGGACTGGCCCGGCCTACCAGGTCCTCGGCGCGATAGCCGAGCATGGCCTCGGCCGCCGGGTTGAGGCTGACGATAATCCCGCGGATGTCGGTGGCGACGATGCTGTAGTTGGCGGCATCGAGGATCGCCTCGTGCCAGGCGTTCAACGACCGCAACTGCCTGTCGGACCGTACCTGCCGCGCGGCGGCATACCGGAACATGGCATAGCCGAACGCCAAGTACACGAGCAACCAGGCGCCAGGAACCCAGAGCCCTTTCAACCAGTTCAGCCAGACGACGCGCGCGGGCGTGAGGCTCAGAGCGGAAAGACCGTACGCGGCGAGATATTCGCGCGCGGCATATTGTTTGCCGCCACGTTCGGGTAGCGCCGTGGCTGCCACGCCGGTCGCCGGCAAGGCCGCTATCTCGGCCTTCGTGTGGTCGGATACCGGCTGCCCGTACAGCGTTTCCAACCGCGCATCGTGGAGATTTTCAGGTAGCGGATGGACATACTGGCGGTAACCATCGTCGCGCAGCAGCATCACCGACACGTGGCGCGGCAAGGCC
>JBAYTM010000381.1:0-3135 GCA_041675685.1 Thiohalobacteraceae bacterium | reverse complement strand
TCGCTTAATATCTTAGTCCGTTTGTCAGGAATTACCCCACGTGGCCGGTATCTATACACTCAAAGTGCTCACCGAGTTCGCCTCCGCGCATACCTTGCGCGAGTACCCGGGCGCCTGTGCGCGCATGCACGGCCACAACTGGAAGGTGGAAGTGGAGGTTGTCGCGCGCGCGCTCGATGACGTCGGCATGGGCGTCGACTTCAAGGTCATCAAGACCGCGGCACGCGCCATCGGCGAACGCCTGGATCACCGCTATCTGAACGAACTAGAACCCTTCACCGACATCAATCCGACCGCCGAGAATATCGCCGCCTACTTCTACAGGGAATTGGTCACGGCGCTGAACAACGAGCGCATCCGGGTCAGCTCGGTCACCCTCTGGGAAACCGACCGCGCCTGTGTCCGCTACGCAGAGGAATCCGCCGCATGAGCCAACCGACACCCATCGCCTGCCCAACCGACGACAAGTCCACCGATCCGATGGAGGACGTCCAGGGCCGCGCCGACACCCGCCGTATCGCCATCGACAAGGTCGGCATCAAGGACATCCGTCATCCGGTACGCGTCTCCGACCGTTCCGGCGGCGAGCAGCACACCATCGCCAGCTTCAACATGTACGTGAACCTGCCGCACAACTTCAAGGGCACGCACATGTCGCGCTTCGTGGAGATCCTGAATCGCCACGAACGCGAGATCACAGTGCAGTCCTTCAAGCAGATGCTCAGCGAGATGACCGAGCTGCTGGAGGCCGAAGCCGGCCATATCGAGATGCGGTTCCCCTATTTCGTCAACAAGGCCGCACCGGTATCCGGGGTGCAGAGCCTGATGGATTACGACGTCACCTTCATCGGCGAAATCCGCGACGGCGAACCGCAGATGAACATCAAAGTGGTGGTGCCGGTCACCAGCCTGTGCCCCTGCTCCAAGAAGATCTCCGACCGCGGCGCGCACAATCAACGCTCCCACGTCACGATCGACGTGCGCACCCGGGACTTCCTCTGGATCGAAGAGCTTATCGACATCGTGGAACAGGAGGCGTCGTGCGAGCTCTATGGCCTGCTCAAGCGGCCCGACGAGAAACATGTCACCGAACGCGCCTACGACAATCCGAAATTCGTCGAAGACATGGTGCGCGACGTCGCCGCGCGCCTCAATGCGCACGACTGCATCGGCGCCTATGTCGTGGAGTCGGAGAACTTCGAATCCATCCACAATCATTCCGCCTACGCGATGATCGTGAACGACAAAGATCAGGAATAGGGTTTCGCGAACGGCGGGCTTGCGCAGACCCTTCCCGTTTAATATCCGTGGGGCCGACAGGCATGCCCTGGTGGCGCCGCCGATCGCGCCGCCTCCGAGCTGCGCAAGTCGGCTTCGCGATCGACGCCACCACCAGGGCGCGCAGCAACATACAAGCTGCGAGTCCTCGACAGTATAAGTCCGCAATCTCCGGCAGCGGGCCGGTTGTTACCTGAAGCCGACTTGCGAAGCTCGGAGGCGGCAGGTAACAACCGGCCCGCCGCCCTGCATCACGACCACGAACCGCCCGGCTAGAACACCAGCTGCAACATCCCCAGCATAACCACCAAAAACAGCACCGTCATAATCCCGCCCGCGCGCAGGAAGTCCTTCACCCGATAACCGGCCGGTCCCATGATCAGGGCGTTCACCTGATGCGTTGGGATCAGGAAGGAATTCGACGTGGCCAGCGCAACCGTCAGCGCGAACACCGCCGGGCTCACGCCCTCCACGCCGGCGGCGCTGGCCTGTACCGCAATGTTCACTGCCAACGGCACCAACAGCACCGTCGCGCCAACGTTCGACATCACCAACGTGAAGAAAGTCGCCAATACCGCGATCACGGCCTGCAACACGAACGGGCTTACATCGTTACCCAGCACCTCCAGCGTCTGCACGGCGATCCATTGCGCGGTACCGGTATGCTCGACCGCCGCGCCGAGCGGGATCAGGCTCGCCAGCAGAAACACCGTCTTCCAGCTCACCGCGTCGTAGGCCTCGTCCATCGACAACACGCCGGTCACCACCATACCCATCGCGCCTGTCAGCAACGCGACCGACAGACGCACGTCGGCGATCAGGATCATGCCCAGCGCGATGAAAAAGAACACCAGCGCATGCGGGACCTTGTGCGGCCGCAGTTCCTCGTGCGGATACTCGGTGGTGACGACGACGAAATCGCGGTCCTTCTTCAAGCGCGTCAGTTGCTGCCAGCCGATGTGGCAGATCAGCGTATCGCCGCCTTGCAGCGGCAAATCGATCGCACCTTCGTGTTCACGTATGGCGACGCCCTGGCGATGGATGGCCAGCAGCGTGACGCCGTAGGTCTTGCGCATCCACAGATCGCGGGCGGACTTGCCGACCAAGTTCGAGTTCGGCGGTATGACCAGCTCGGCGATACCTGCCTTGGCCGGCATCAGTACCGGGGCCAGCACCTCGAGTTCCTGGTTGACCTCCACCCGGCAGGCTGTCGCGAAGGCGGTAAGCCGCGGTGCGGACGCCAGAATCCCCAATACCTGGCCGGCCTCGATGGAGACGTCCCGCGCCAACTCGCCCGGCGCCAGCCGCAGCTCGTCCGATCTTTTCAAGGCGACGATACGGATCCGGAATTCATACTCGATCTCGTCGACGCTGCGGCCTACCAGCGGGCTGCCGGCCGAAACGTGCACCTCGCTCAACGCATAATCGAGGCCGTAGGTACGCTGCAGATAGTCCAATGTACTGGTCGCGGTGCTGGTCCCCTGCTCGGGCGCGATCTCGGGCAGCACGCGGCGCCCGAACAACACAAAATACGCAATGCCGCTGGCGAGCAATACCAGCCCGATCGGGGTGACCGCGAACAGCTCGAAGGTCTCCATCGGCGCCAGGCCCTTGTCGACCAGGGCGGCATTGGAGGTGCCGATGAGGTCGTTGAGCAGGATCAGCGGGCTCGAGCCGATCATGGTGATGGTGCCGCCGAGGATTGCGCAGAAGCCCATCGGCATGAGCAACCGCGACATCGGCAGGCCCGTGCGCGCGGAGATGCGGCTGACCACCGGAAGAAACAGCGCCGCGGCGCCGACGTTCTGCATGAAGCTGGAGATGACGCCCACGGTCCCCGAAATCAATGGAATGATG
>JBAYTM010000380.1:0-3139 GCA_041675685.1 Thiohalobacteraceae bacterium | reverse complement strand
TGATCCAGAAGACACTCAACGACCGCATGACCAACGGTAGCCTGGGCCCGAAGCAACGCACGCAGGTCGGCAGCATCGCCCGCAGCGAGGCGGTTCAGGCCGCACACCGCCCGGCCCGCCAGGCAGCGCGTCAGGTCGCGGCGGAGTTGATGCGCAGCGATATCAATGCGCTGAATCTGCGGCTGGAGCGGGTAAGGCGGCGGATGAATGGCCTGGTAACGGTCGTCGTGTTCAGCGTTCTCGCGGTGGGCGTCGTGGGTTATCTGATAGGCAGGTGGTGGTTGCCCTTGTGAGCCGTGTCGACAAACCGTTCGGGGATCGCCCTGTGTGCTTGGCTGGATGCCGCCCCGGGTTTGTGTGCAGCCAAGCGGAGAGAAATAAATCTGTCCCGGTTTGCGCCGGCTTGCACGGTTTGCGAGCCTTCACGCCTCCGGCACCACCACCGTCAGTCCGAATATCTGCCAGAGCTGCATGCCGCCGCGGTAATAGAGGATCTTTTCCGCCGGGTAGCCCAGCGCCAGCAGGGATCTGATGGCGCGCGGCGACTGGTCGCACCAAGGTCCGTTGCACCACAGCACCAGCCTCTTCGCACGGGTGAAATCCCACATCATTTCGTCCGGCGATGCCAGGCCGGCCGACCACGCCCAGGCGGTCAGCTTGTCCATCCACGAATCCTCGGCGGGCCCCGAGACTACGCCCAGACGTTCCATGAGCTTGATTACCGTCAGCGATTGCGGATCCTCGGTGAAATCCGTGAAGGGGATGTTGATGGAGCCGGGGATGGTCCCCTTCTGATACCAGGACGGCGTCCGCGCATCGATGACAATGCCCGTGCCGTTCTGTACATCGGTCTTGAGAAATTCCAGAAGCTCGATTTCGCCAACGGTTTCCACGCCCGGCGCGACCGATATGGGATGGACGCAGAACGGTGGGCACTTGCGCGAGGTTTTCGCGAAGCCGCCATCGATGACATGTTCCTCATCCTGGATGCGCTGGATGCGCACCGTCTCGCCGCCCGTGATCAGGTCGACATAGGCGATGTCCTCGGTGATCCGCACGGAGAGATCCTCCTCGGCAACCGCTAAACCACAACCCAGAGAGACCAGCAGACAACCTATCGACATTCTCATTTTCATGACCTCGCATCAGCGATTACAAGTGCTCTGCGATGGCGCGCCGGATCTCCATGATCTGACCATCACGTTGATAATGGGTGTACACGGCGTCTCTCTGCTCCTCCGACAGCTTTCCGTAGAGCATGTAGGTGCCCACGAAATAGGTCTTCAGTGCCGCGCCGAACTGTTCGTGCGACATGCCCGCGTCCAGCACCGCCCGTGTGGCGTTCTGGCCGGTTATGCCGGGGACATTGGCCTGCGCGGAGGCGTCCAGCCGCTCGGCTGACTTCATCAGCTCGAGGACCTGCGCCTCTTCTTCCAACATGTCGAGATAGGGATCGCCGGCCTGGACCGGCAGGGTCGGATTACCCAGGCTGAGGCAAAAACACGCCGCAGCCGGGCGAAGCATCCAGGGAATCCGCATAAGCCACCTCACCAGCAACGAGGAACGCCATCTTGGCTTCGATTGATACATGCCACGGACATGTTTGCTCCTGCCCCGAGATAGCGACACGAAAACTAGTGGCTTAACGGCATGTGCTGGCGTTCAGCGCTCGATACGCGGGAAAACGTCGCGGGGTATGACGTTTGTCAACGACTGAATGAGCGCGGATGTAATCCATCGATTCGGAAAATCCATGGCGAGTTTCTCGCAAGGCGAGACAGGTCGAGACCTTTGGCCGCTCTGCCACACGGCCGCGGCGTGCGACCTGGAATGGATCTATACGCATCTTAGTCACCTGCGTATGCAAGTCGGGCGCTTCCGGTCGAGACCGCCGTTCACTTGGAATGCCATCCCCGGTCCTGGCCTTACGCACCGCATTTAATGAGCATCCAGTTCCGGGTAATGCCGGAATATGCCGTCCTCGTTGAACGCCAGCCGTCGCTCCGACGCAAGATACGCCGCGATGTTTCGTCGCTCCGCAACGCGGTCGTGCAGGGCGACGAGCCCCGGGATATTCGTCTCGAACGTCGCCATCATGTTCGGAAACGCGTAGCGCAGACCCGCGATGATCTGAAACATCGACAGATCGACGTAGCTGAGGCTGCTCCCGATCATGTGGCCGCCGCGTCCCGCGTTGCGCTGTAGCACGTTCTCGAAATAGCCCAGCAGTTCGGGCGCGCGTTCGTTCGTAAAAGATTGCGCGCGGCGTTTCGCCTCGCGCTTCTGGTCTTCGTAATAGAGATTCATCGAGACGGGATGATGCACATCGTGGACGTCGACGATGAGGTCTTCGACGGTCAGTTGCAGTTGATGCGCCCACAACCTGGTCGTCTCGGCCTTGGCGATGAGCCCCAGACGCGGGGCGAGGAATTGCAGGATATTCGCGGTCTGCGCGACAACCAGTTTTCCTGCACGCAGGAAGGGCGGGGCGAAGGGCGGGCGGTCGAGCGTCGGGCCTTCCATCAACTGCATCATGGCGTCCACGCCGCAGCCGGGATCGGATGCCCGCGCGACGTCCAGGTAACCCGCGCCGGCCGCCTCCAGCGCCAGGCGAACGAATTCACCGCGGCCTTGAATGGATGGCCAGTAGAAGAGTTCATAACGCATGATGACCTCTCTGACCCTGTCAATTTCGCGGTCCGGGGAACCGCCGTTGACGGCGGATATGGATCACGGCATTCGCCGGGATGACGGCTTCACCTCGCCGCGTGGTCGGGGTCGCTTTTCCAGGATAGTCGATGTGGTGCCGAGTGGCAGGTCGTTTGCGCGATGAGTCGCGCTGCCAATGGATCCGCTTATCGCGGCGGACCGCGATCCTTCACCGCCGCGACGGGTCGGGTCCTCTGTGCATCCGTCAGATATTGGGTCAGCGCCGCCGCGGGCATCGGCCGCGCGAAGTAATACCCCTGTGCGTCGTCGCAACCCTCCTGGCGCAGCACGGCGAGCAGGCGCTCGTCCTCGACACCTTCCGCGATGGTGCGAAGGTTCAGGCTGTGCGCCATCTGAATGATGGCGCGGACGATGGCGGCATCGTTCGGGTCGTCCACCATGTCGCGCACGAAGGATTGGTCGATCTTCA
>JBAYTM010000379.1:0-3151 GCA_041675685.1 Thiohalobacteraceae bacterium | reverse complement strand
GGCTGCCGGCCAGGTTGCCGCTGTCGACGGACGAGACGTATTGCGGGCGCAGCGGCTGCAGCGTTCGGGTGTCGTACCAGTTGTAGAGATGGCCACGATAGCGTTCCAGCTTTTCCATGGTCGTCAGCGTGTTCCCGACCCGCTGCAGACATTCCCCGGCCGTGATGTAACCGAAATCGCAGGCCGCCAGATCGGCCAGCAACGCCATCCCGATGTTGGTGGGGGAAGTCCGGGAGGCGATGACCGGCGCCGGATATTCCTGGAAGTTGTCCGGCGGCAGCCAGTTGTCCAACGGACCGACGAAGTCGGCGAAGTAGCGCCAGGTGCGCCGGGCCGACCCGCGCAGGAACGCCCGTTGATCGGCCGTCAACTTCGGTACCGGCGCGTGCAGCGGCGTGCTGATCCACCAGGCGACGATGGGCGCCGCAAACCACAACAGCAGGACGGGCGCCCAGTAGAACCATCCCGCGGTGCGGGTCTGCCACAGCGCGAACGCCAGCGCCAGCGCGACGGCCGGGGCGATCCACATCTCCTGGAAAAAACCACTCGGGGTCCGGCGTGCATTGCTGCGTGCATAAGCGCGCAGCTGCCACAGCAGCAGGCCGCGGCGCGTGAACAACATGCGCACGCCCGAGCGGAGGATGGCATCCAGGCAGATGAATGCGTCGTACGGCAACAATACCCAATTCAACGCCGCAAGCATCAATGGACGGCCCGCGGCCTTGCTCGTCAGGACCAGGTGCACCAACCAGTCACGTTCTTCAGGCTTGCGAACATACTCGATCGAGATACCCAGCAGGGCGGGCAAGAACAGCACCGCCGCGACCAGCAGCATCCACCACCATGCCGGTCCCGGACCCGCCAGCCATCCGCCCGCCAACAAGACCAGCAATGCCGGCGAGACGAGGCTGCGGCGCAGGTTGTCGAAGATCTTCCAGACCGCCAAGGCCGAGAGCGGGTTCGGCTGCCACTGCGTCCTCTGCGTAGGTTTCCGTTCGTCTGCAGTCAGTGCATCGCCGACCGCATCGGATGCTGCATCGGGCGGGGGCGGCCCGGGCACGCGCGGCAGCAGCCAGCCGGCCAGCTGCCAGTCGCCACGTATCCATCGATGCCGCCGGCTGGCTTCCTGGGCATAACTGGCGGGATGCTCCTCGATGAGATCGACGTCGGTCACCAGCGCCGAACGCGCATAGCCGCTTTCCAGCAAGTCGTGACTGAGGATGAGGTTCTCCGGAAAGCGTCCATCGACCGCCTGGCGAAAGGCGTCCACGTCGTAGATGCCTTTGCCGATGAACGAACCTTCGCCGAAGACGTCCTGGTAGACGTCCGAGATTTCACGCGTGTAGGGATCGATGCCCGATTCGCCGGCGAACAATCGCGTAAAGCGGGATTGCCCGGCACTGGTGAGACTGATCGAGGCGCGTGGCTGCAGGATCGCATAGCCTTCGACGATGCGTCCCTTGTCGGGATCGAACACCGGCCGATTGAGCGGATGGGCGGCATTGCCCACGAGCGTGCGTGCCGCATCACGCGGCAGTTGGGTATCGGTGTCGAGCGTGATGACGTACTTGATCGAACCGAGAATGGACGGCTCTCCGACCATCTCCGAAAACTCGGTCGTCGCCGCTCCGCGCAGCAGCGCATTGAACTGTTCCAGTTTGCCGCGCTTGCGTTCATAGCCCATCCACACCCGCTCGACGGGGTTCCATATCCGAGGCCGGTGGAACAGATAAAAAATGCACGGACGGTCTTCGCGGTAGCTGGCATTGAGCGCCTCGACCGCGCCACGCGCATAGGTCAGCAGGGCAGCATCTTCCGGCAGCGTGCGCTCAGGGGCATCGGGGAAATCGGTCAGCAAGGCAAAGAACAGATTGGGATCGCGATTGCCGAGATAGCGGATCTCCAGGGCCTCAAGGAGATCGTCGACCGCTTGCGGCCGGTTCAGCAAGGTGGGCACAACCACCATAGTGCGGTGAATATCCGGGATACCCTGCGAGAAATCCAGGCGAGCCAACGCGCGCGGCGGCAAGACCTGCGTGACCAGCAGGTTCACCAGCGGAACGGCCAGCGCCGAGGCGCCGATGCCGCCGCTGACGACAAAGAGCCAGAAGCGCCAGTCTCCGGGCACGAACCCGCCGACAGGGAGCAGTACCACCCAGGTCATCAGCGCGGTGAGCAACAGGATGGGGCCGAGGTAGAAAAACAGGCGGTAGCTACGCCGAATCCGGCCCGCCCGGGCCTTCCAGGAGGGACGGCAGGCGACCGCCTGTTCCAGCTTCCGGCGACCCTGATCGATCAGGTAATAGCCGACATGGGCGCTGCGATCCTGCGGACCCTGTCGATGGGCGGCTTCCTGCGCGAGGACGATCGCTGCGCGCGCGACCTCCCCTTCGCTACAGGTGCTGCCGCGCGCGACGTCTTCGATGACATGCCGGTAACGGTCGCGCGTGGCGAAATCCTGGCCGGCGTACATGTCCATTGGGTCTTCGCGCAGCGTCTGTTCGACGGCACTGAGCGACTCGACGTAGTTCTTCCAGTCCATTGCGTCGATGAAACGCAGGCTGCCGATGCTATTGGCGATGGAGATCTGGTTGGCTGCCGCCGTTCGGCTGGCGGCGTCGGACAACTGACCTGCGGTGACGCCCTGTTCATGCAGTTTGTGCTCGACCCAGGCCTGGACGAACGCCATCGCGGATCCCTGTGCCTGAAGCCGTGCGTAAAACTCCTCCACGAACGGCGCGGTCAGCGGCACGTCGGCATTGGCGAAGTCGGCCAGCAAGTTGAGCAGTCGCTTCGGTTCGCTTTCGGCCGTGGCGAGCATGCGGTCCGCCCAGGTGATGGCCGCATCGAGATCCTCGCGCCGACGGGCGATACGCATGCCGACGCGGCGCAGGTTTTCCAGCAGCGCCAACTGCAGCATGATCGGGAACGCCCAGAGCTCGCCGAGCAGTAAGGGCTCGGCGGTCTGGTAGGCGGCGACGAATTGGGTGGCGTTGTCGGCATCGACGCGCCCATCCATGTGCGAGATCAATTCCAATGCCAGATCGTAGATACGCGGGAAGCCCGCCGAAGGACCATCGGCCAGTCGCGGCAACTGCCGACTGTAGCCGCGCGGCAGATGCCGGCGCGCCAGATTGATCTGCTGTTCGAT
>JBAYTM010000378.1:0-3160 GCA_041675685.1 Thiohalobacteraceae bacterium | reverse complement strand
TGGCGCACGGGCTATGTGCGCGCTGATCGGTCACTGGTATCGCCGGCCGTCGCGTCTACACGCTGTGCGAAGCGGTTACCTCGATGGATTTCATGGAGTGCTGAAACGCGGGTGTCCGAAGTCCTCGGGTTGCCGCGTCGGACGCGGGCTGCGCGCCGCCGTCCTCGCAGTCGCCTGGTGTTTGGCGCCGTCGCCCGCAGCCGCCGTCGAACACCTCGACGACCTCGGTAGAAAGGTGACGCTCGATGCCCCGGCGCAGCGCATCGTCAGCCTGGCGCCGCACATTACCGAGTTGCTCTACGCGGTCGGTGCCGGCGAGCGCATCGTCGCCGCCGTCGAGTACAGCGATTACCCGGATGCGGCGCGGCGCCTGCCACGCGTCGGCAATTCGTCGCGTATCGATCTCGAGCGCCTGGTGATGTTGCAGCCGGATCTGGTGATCGCCTGGGGGAGTGGCACGCCGGCGCGCGAACTCGAAGGCGTGCAGCGTCTGGGTTACCCGCTGTACTTGTCGGAGCCGCGGCGCCTCGACGCCTTGGGCGGGCAGATGCGGGCGTTCGGCCGTCTGGCCGGCACCGAGCCCGCCGCCAATGCCGCCGCCGCGGATTACGAACGCCGTCTCGACGCGCTGCTCACCCGCTATGCCGACCCGCCGCGCCAGCGCGTGTTCTATCAGCTCGCGTTGCAGCCGCTGTTGACCATCAACCGCACGCACATCATCAACGATCTGATCGATCGCTGCGGCGGCGAGAACGTCTTTGCGCAGGCTTCCCAGTTGACGCCGCACGTCAGCGTCGAGGCCGTGGTCGGTGCGGCGCCTGCAGTGGTCGTCTTCGCCCTATACCCGGGCGAATCGACCGCGGTCACCGAGGCCTTCTGGCGACGCTTCGGCCTCGCTGCGACCACGCGTTTCCTCGCAGTCCCCGGTGACATCATTCACCGACCGACACCGCGTATTCTCGACGGCCTGGTGCAGGTGTGCGAGGGATTGGCCGCCGCGCACAGCGAGTGAGCCGGCATCAACCAACGGGTAGAAACGCGAGTCGTTCCGCGAAACGAGCGGCCGTCATCGCTCGTGCCGCCATAGCACCTCGCCGCCGTCGGCGCGCGCCAACAGGCGCGCCATGACGAACAGCAGGTCCGAAAGCCGATTGAGATAGGCGATGACCGGCGCGTTCAACGCCTCGATCCGTGACAGTCCGATGACTCGACGCTCGGCGCGCCGACACACGGCCCGTGCGACATGCGCGGTCGCGGCCGCGATGTTTCCGCCCGGTAGTACGAATTCCTTGAGGGGCGGCAGCGCATCGTTCAGCGCATCCAGCGCCTGCTCGAGGCGCACGACGCACGCCTCTTCGATCATCCGGTGGCCCGGTATGCAGAGTTCGCCGCCGAGATCGAAAAGCTCGTGTTGCACCTGCGTCAGCGTGGCGCGCATGTCGGCCGGCACGGCCGCCTGCGCGATCAGCAGGCCGATGTGGCTGTTGAGTTCATCCACGCTGCCGAACGCCTCCACCCGCAGACCGTCCTTGTTCACGCGCGTTCCATCGCCCAGTCCTGTGTCGCCCCGATCGCCGGTGCGGGTGTAAATCTTCGAAAGGCGATTGCCCATGGGAACCTCCTTCAATTGAGGCGAAACACGACCTCCACCTGGACTAGCCGACTGCGCTCAAGGTACCGTGCGGCTTCGGTGAAGGGTGCGATGGCCTGTACGGCGCGGAACGCGGCAACGTCGAGTGCGCGTACGCCGCTCGAGTACCCAATGCTGAGTTCTTCGATGCGTCCATCCGGCTCCAACCGGAAATCGATCCGCGCCGCGCCTTCGCGGCCCATGTGCAGCGCGCTCTGTGGGTAACGCTTATGGCGATCAATCGCCCGATGCAGCAACGACATCAGCTCGGTCTGGATGACAGCGGACTGATTGCTGGCCTGCGTCGAGCTCGCCATCGCCGGTGTCCGTTCCGGTGCCGGCGCCGTGCTCGGTACGATGGGCTGCTGGATGGCGGCAACGACGGCCTCTGACGGTTGTACCGACCGCTGCGGTGCAGCGGCTTTGCGTGACGTGATGCTGGGTCGCTCATCCGGCGGCGTTACAGGCATTTCGCGACCATTCCCGCGCCCTTCCTCACGGTCGAGTCGCGGTTCGGCCGTTCGGTCCGTCGTCGCATCAGATCGTATTGCCGTCACCACTGGTCGCGCCTCGACCGTTGCCAGAAGCTGTACGTGCAACGGCGTGCCGACCGTCGGCTGTGCGACCATCGTTGCAGCTACGGGCGCCGCAGGCCACTGTGCCAGCAGCATGGCGTGTGCCGCCGCCGACAATGCCAGCCAGGGAACGAACGTCAGCAGTGGACGGGGGCCGATATTCATAGGCAATTACTCAAAATGATACTCGGCAGTCAGGTACGCGCTTCGCTCCGGTGCCGGGTAATACCCGATTGTCTCTATTGGCCAGGGATCGAACGCGCGCACGGCGACGTCGCTGTAGCGTTTGTCGGTGAGATTGTCGACCCGCAAGGCGAAGGTCCAGGCGGTCACCCGGTAGTCGATGCTGGCGTTGTAAACGGTGTAACCCGGCAATCGCTCGAGTCTGTTGGCGTAATCGCCCTGTGGTACGCGCTCGCTGATGTATTGCGCCTCGCCAAACAGGTGCCAGTGGCCGGTTAGCCGATAGTCGGCGTTCAGGCTAAGGCTGTGCTCGGCGACGAAGGGAACGTCGTTGCCCGCGAATGCGCCGTTGTCGAACTCCGCGTCGACATAGCCGTAGGCGCCACCCAGGCGCAGTACGTCCAAGACCTGCAAATGGCCGTCGAGAATCAAACCGGTGCGACGGGTCGGGTCGAGATTGGTGTTGCCGCCAAAGCCGAACGAGGCAGACGGGTCGTAGTCGATCTCGTTGTCCAGATCGAGGCGGTAGACCACCGCGCGGGCGTCATGCCCGCCGCGCCGCCATTCGGCGCCCAACTCATAAGACTCGCCGGTCTGGGTTTCCAGCACGGTAATCGTCGCGTCGGTGTTGGTGTACTCGTCGACCTTGGGAAAGCGCAATATTTCGTCGCGGCGCGCGAACAGCCGCCAGTCGGCGCTGGCCGCGAAGGACAGCCCGGCACTGGTGACGAATTCGCTGTCGTCGATCCGGGTGCCGGCGGGGAAACTGAAC
>JBAYTM010000377.1:0-3173 GCA_041675685.1 Thiohalobacteraceae bacterium | reverse complement strand
GCTGGCATTGCAGATACCTGAAGCTACTGTGCGAACCCGTTTCTTTCGCGCCCGCACCTTGTTGCGCACAAGCCTGGCAAGTGATATTGACATCACCTTGGACGATGCTTTTTCGTTCGACGGTACGCGCTGCGACCGTATCGTGGCGAATGTCCTGGCGCGGGTGTATGGCAAACCCTGACGGCGTCCGTTCGGCCGGGTTCTCGCGTATGTCATGAATACGCACAGCGTAGCGGTCGGTTATCTGTTATGGATCTTCGGCTTCATGGGGTCGCATCGCTTCTACTATGGTCGGCCGGTGAGCGGGACGGTGTATTTCTTTACGCTTGGCCTGCTGTTTATCGGCTGGATCATCGATCTGTTTCTGATTCCTTCGATGGATGCGGCCGCAGAGCTGCACTATGTCGACGGTCCGAAAGATTACAATCTGTCCTGGATTCTGTTGACCTTTCTAGGTCTGTTCGGCGCGCACCGTTTTTATCTGGGCAAATGGCCGACCGGGCTGCTCTACCTGTTCACCGGCGGCCTGTTCCTCGTCGGCGTCGTCTACGATTATTGGACATTGAACCGGCAGATCAGCGATATCAACGGCGCAGGCGTGCGCCAGAGATCGAATACAGCGTGGACGGGATGAGGCCGATCCCGGCTCCCTGTCTTCGTACGGCGCCGAGCAGCTGCGACTGGAGGGAACCCTATGTACTGCGAACGAAACACTTGGTCGACCTGTCTGCTGGGCGGCGTGCTGGCAGTGGCCTCGCCGCTTTGCACGGCAGCGGAAGAAGTGACGGCAGAAGAAGTGGTGTCTGCCATGGAAGAAACTTTTGGCGTGCATCCGGGACAACGCCGCAACCATATCAAAGGGGCCTGCGCCGCCGGCGAATTCGTAGGTTTGCCGGAGGCCCGGGAATACACGCGCTCCGCGCTGTTCGCGGGGAAGCCGGTACCGGTTGTCGCGCGTTTCTCCGTGCCCGGCGGCAATCCGAAGGTGCCCGATACGGCCAAGACGCCGCGCGGCATGGCGTTGGAGTTCCGGCTGCCCGCTGGTGAACTGCACCATATGACGATGATCAACACGCCGATATTCGGCGCGGCGACGCCACAGACCTTTTTCGACGACATCGTCGCCAAGAAGCCGGATGCCGCCACGGGCAAGCCGGACCCGGAGAAGGTCAAGGCGTTCAAGGCGAGCCACCCCGACAGCGCTGCGCAAGGGGCGTTTATGGCGAAGAACAATCCGCCGGTGAGTTGGGCGAACAGCAGCTACTTCGGTATTCACACCTTTAAATTCGTGAATCGCGACGACGAAACCTCACTGGTCCGGTGGCGCTTCGTCCCCCAGGACGGTGAGAAACGCTTGTCCGACGAAGAACTCAAATCCGCACCGCCGAACTTCCTCGAACAAAGGTTGCTCGAACGCGTCGAGCAGGGCCCGGTGCGCTGGGACATGGTGCTGACGATCGGTAAGCCCGGTGACCCTGAAGACAATCCGACCGTCGCATGGCCAAGCGACCGCAAGGAGGTGAAGGTCGGTACTTTGACGATATCCTCCGCGACGCCGCAAAGCGGAGCGGAGTGCGAAAAGATCAACTTCGATCCGCTCGTGATGGCGGACGGCATTCAGCCGACCGACGATCCCGTCCTGCTGTTCCGCTCGCCTGCGTATGCCGTCTCGTTCGGCAAACGGATTCAAGGGCGCTGAAAGAAAGCGCATAGATGCGAACGATCCCAGGAGCAGCCGCCAATTGTTCGGCGGTTGTCGTCCTTCGCATCAACCACTCACAGTTTGTCTACGCCGGGCCCCGACCTCCTGCCGTGTCTGTGCTTCCCGGTTTGCTATGCTGAGTATCAGAGCACGGACCCCTGTCCTCCCCGCTGCCAACGGAGTGTCTTCATGGCGACGCCGCATTCATCGGAGACATGGCCGACGCTGGCCTTTGACGCCTGGCATGAAACCCTGGCGACCTTGCATCTGTGGACGCAGATCGTCGGCAAGGTCCGTCTGGCGCAAAGCCCCTGGGTCAACCACTCCTGGCATGTCACGCTGTACGTGACATCGCGCGGCCTCACGACGGGGCCGGTCCCGCACGGAGACCGGACCTTTCAGATCGACTTCGATTTCATCGCCCATGAGTTGATCATCCGGTCGACGGACGGCCGCAACGGTCGCATTCCGCTCCGGCCGCAGTCGGTGGCGACCTTCTATGCGCGTCTCATGGACGGACTGGAAACCCTCGAGCTGCCCGTGGACATCTGCCGCAAGCCCAACGAGATTCCAGACGCGATTCCGTTCGACCGGGATACGGCGCACGATGCCTACGATCCCGACTACGCCAATCGCTTCTGGCGCATCCTTGTGCAGGCCGATCGCGTCTTCAAAACATTCCGCGCATCCTTTACCGGCAAATGCAGTCCCGTACACTATTTCTGGGGTGCGGCCGACCTGGCGGTGACGCGCTTTTCCGGGCGGCCCGCACCCGAGCATCCCGGTGGCATGCCCAATCTCCCGGACTGGATCACGCGCGAGGCGTATTCGCAGGAAGTCAGCAGTTGCGGGTTCTGGGCCGGGGCGTCCGCGTTCCCCCAGGCCGCCTTTTATTCCTACGCCTACCCGGAGCCGCCCGGCTTCGCGACGGCGGCCGTGCAGCCGGCCGGCGCAGCCTACAACCGGGACCTGCGCGAATTCATTCTCCCCTACGACGCGGTCCGCGAATCGGCATTACCGGACGAGACGCTGCTCCAGTTTCTGCACACCAGTTATGCCGCCGCGGCGGATTCGGCGCAATGGGATCGGGGCGCCCTGGAGAGGGCGGGTGATCCAAGAGATGCGATTTGAGCGAATCGTAGCTGGTTAAACCAATCCGCTCGTGCGGTGACGCGCCGCGCCTTGCGGCGGGTGTTGCATGGGACTAATTTAGGCGAGTTCAGCAGGGGGAAGGAAGCGCCGCCTGTTCGCCGTTGTACCCGAGGGCGGCCGTCTCCCTGCCAGATAACAACTGGATAGGAGGGAGCCATGAACACATCCGACAAGATCGTAGCCGCGCTTCTTGCGCTGCTCACTACGACCGCGGCGAACGCCGAAACCTGCTTGTCTCCGTACATAAAAGGCCTGCAGCAGGCCGAGAAGGTGATGTATCTCTGGGCCCTGCCGGTCGGCGAGGGGCGCGACTACCTCG
>JBAYTM010000376.1:0-3175 GCA_041675685.1 Thiohalobacteraceae bacterium | reverse complement strand
GCAACGTCAGCGCACCGCCGAGATAGGCAAAAGGCATGGAGGCGAGCGCAAACGGCCAGAACAGCCGCCAGGAAAATGCCCCCGCCCGGTAGTACTTGGTCGTCGCGATAACCGCGACAAGGATATTCAGCGTCAACGCAGTCGGCCGCATCACCTCCGGCGCCACGCCTATCAGCGCCATCGCCGCGAGATAGCCGGACGCGCCGGCGTGGCCTACCGAGGAATAGAGCAGCGCAGCGACAAGGATGAGCGCGGTTAGAATGATGTCGTCAAGGGGCATGCGAGGCTCTGGGACGGGCGCAATCGGGAAAGCCGGGCCGAATTATAGGCCAACCCGAGTCGAGCAGGGTCATTGCCGGCAGCGTCATTGTCAGGAGCGTCACTGCAAAACACGCGGCATCCTCAAGGACACCAGTCGAAATCTTCGGGCGCTTGGCTGACGGTTAGACGAGTAGGAGTGGTCACCTGTCGCTTCGGATCACCACAAATACATGCTCGACTTTTTATTCATGATGGTGACTTCATGCAGCTTGGTGCATGGGGCTTGAGCCGCGCCGTAACAGACGAGGAGCGGTACAAGGTGCTCTTCCCTGGGGTGGCTGAAGCGTGCGCCGGGCGCATTCTCCCAGTTGATCAGCATGTCGCGCCGCTCATGCTCGGTGAGCGCCTTGTCAGCGCATACGCGCTGCAACCAGTTTTCGAACGACTCGTTGAGTTGAAGAGACTCGGCGGTATCGGCCGCGAAAAAGGCTTCAAGGTTGTGGAAAGAGAACCCTGAACCTAGGACGAGAACGTTTCGGTCGGCCAGGGTTTTGAGCGCATTCCCCATTTCGATGTGGAGACGAGAATCCAGGGAATCGACCAGAGACAGTTGCACGCAGGGGATATCCGCTTCCGGATACATGATCTTCAAAGGCACGAAGACACCGTGATCGAAACCCCTCGCTTCATCGAGGCCGGCATCGATCCCGCATTCGCCGAGCATGCGATGAATTTCGCGGGCCAGGGACGGCTCGCCGGGACAGGGGTATTGGATCTCGTAAGATTCTGGAGGAAATCCGGAATAGTCATAGATCAGCGAAGGCCGGCTTCCCGCCGTAAGGGTGGGAACCCGTTCCTCCCAGTGCGCACTGACGACGAGGATCGCGTCCGGACGCGGGATGCCCGCGGCTATGTCCTGCAGACAGGACACCATTTGGCGGTGACCCGGATCGCCCAGCAACGGCAACGGACCACCACCATGCGAGACGAATACTGCGCGAGGCAACGACTCCATCTGATTTTCCTCCGAACGGGGCCCCGATACCTGGGCGATATACGGAGTATAGAGCCTGGTGACCGGTCAATCGCGGAGTGGAGGACCCGCAGGAATCGGAGCCCGCGCAGAGCGCAACACCGTTCAAGTACTCCCCGGAAACTTCGTTTACCCGTCATTGCGAGGCGCGCAGCGCCGCGGCAATCTCCCAGCCCGAACCACCCGGCGATAGCGCATAACCGTCGAGCGCACCGAACCTCAATAGCTCCATCTGCACCCGCAGGCTCGGCACCGATGGTTCGACCGCCTGAGCGGGAAGATGACGCTGAGGATCCCCAGCGTCAAAACGACGAGCAGCAAGGGTGCAAAAGGCATCGTGCTTTTGAAATCCGTCGACCCACAACGCGGACACCGGTTGTCCTCGATGTCCGGAATTTCCTGCCGAAGCCCGACTTCATACGCCCCTTCCTCGTGCGCGCGCAGAATCGCCTTCGCCTGTTCGGCATGCTCGCCGACGACTTGCAGCTTTATCCCACCAAGCGCATGCGAATACGCCCAGTTCGCCCATACGTGATGCTCGTGTGCAAGAAACGCGGGAATGCCTTCCACTTCAAGACGGCCCTTGGCGATGTGGGCCTCCATGGGGCCGGTGAAGCTGGCAACGGTAATCAGGTTTGGCATCGCAGAGTGGTTACTCATTGCGGGAATGGCGAACCAAAAAAGGGCTCTGGCCCCTTTACGGCCGTTCCTTGCCGATCATCGAGCGAACGTCTTTCTGTCCTTGGGCGCTCAGTTGTTGAATGACGTTGGGCGAGAGCGACACCACGCGAACGAAATTGCCTTCCATGACTATGCTTCCGTTCTCGTCGGTGGTCGGGTTCGATGCGTTCATGGCGTGTTACCGGTCAGGGCGCCCGATATTAGTGGTCTGTCCCCGATTTCTCATTACGCTGACCTAAGTATCCATCATCGATGCGCCACTGGACGCAGTTCGTAGACTCGCCCATATTTCGCTGCCGACGCCAGGTCCCCGCGGCGAAGGGCATCCCTCACATCGTCCAGCTTATAGGCGTCTTCGACGCTGAGATACGGGGACCAACCGGTTTCGTCTTCGAGTAGTTCAACATCGACCTCGGCGACATATTGCCCTTCATGTACATACTTCGATTTTTTACGCTGTTTCATTTTTACCGCCTCCGCGTAAACGTCTCATCCCACCGTGCCGGATCCGGGCGATAGGCCGTGATCAGCACCACAGGCCTATCATGACCTTTAGGGATACCCCAGACAACGTGGACGGGCGCTCCCAACCGATCTTTCTGTAACAAGAGCGCACAAGGTCCTTTCGGAAAATCGGGATATTCCTCGACAGTGATGCCCTCAGAAACGCCGCCGAGCACCTCTCTAGCGCTCAGATCGTCCTCGGTCAATTCATCATATCCGTGCTCCGATATACGAACATCGCCGGTATCTATCAACGCGCGTATTTTCTCGACGAATGTGTTCAAGTCCCTTTCTCCATTACGGCCAGCGCGCTCATAAGGGCATAACGATGAATGGGCCGCGTCAGCGATTTCTGATCGCCGCTACGTCGGTCTGATTCGGGGTTGAAAAAACAAAAGTCGCGGCTGTTCGTTTGGTCTTAGTCCAGGAGGAGTCTTTGCCGCTAAGGCGCGTAGGACTCTGTATCCCTTTAAGCCGCTATTGCGGTTTGTTCTACCGGTCACCAGGTAGCCGCTATTCGTTCTCAAGGAATGTGGACTATTTGCACGGTATTGGCAAGTTCTGGTTGGTGGGGCGCTTGAAGCCAGGGTGAGCCCTACGACGTTGCGGACAGCAGCCTCAACCCAACAACAACTCCAACAAAGCCTTTTGCGCATGCAGCCTATTCTCCGCCTCGTCCCACACCACGCTCTGCGG
>JBAYTM010000375.1:0-3200 GCA_041675685.1 Thiohalobacteraceae bacterium | reverse complement strand
GAAAAGTTCGCGGGCTACGGCTTCAACAAGTCGCACTCGGCCGCCTATGCGCTGGTCTCCTACCAGACCGCCTGGATGAAGGCCCACTATCCGGCCGCGTTCATGGCCGCGGTGCTGTCTGCGGACATGGACAACACCGACAAGATCGTCACGCTGATCGACGAATGTCGGTCGATGAAGCTGAAGGTCGTGCCGCCCGACATCAACCGTTCACATTACCGCTTCACCGTGGCCGGCGACGATACGGTGATCTACGGTCTCGGCGCCATCAAGGGCGTCGGCCAGGCGGCCATCGAAGGCGTGGTCGCCGAGCGCGCGGCGAACGGCCGGTTCGAGGATCTGTACGGTTTTTGTCGCCGCATCGATCTGCGCAGGCTCAACCGCCGCGTGCTCGAGGCGCTGGTGCGCGCCGGTGCCTGCGACAGCCTGGGCGAGAATCGCGCCAGCCTGATGGCGCAGTTGCCGACGGCGCTGAAGTTCGCCGAACAGCAGGAACGCGATCAGGGCACCGGGCAGGTGGACCTGTTCGGCGCAGCTATACAGGCGGAGGTCGTCCCGGTCGAGCTGATCAAACTGCCGGAATGGGACGAAGAGCTGCGGTTGCAGGGCGAGAAGGACACCCTGGGTCTATACCTGACCGGGCACCCGATCGTGCGCTACGAGGCCGAGCTGGCGCGCATCACCAGCGGCCGACTCGCCACGTTGATCGGTGCTGCAGGCGACGCAGCGACCACGCGCGGGGTCGACCGCCAAGTGGTGGTGGCCGGTCTGGTGATCGGACTGCGGGTGCGCCAGACCAGACGCGGCTCGATGGCCTTCGTGACGCTGGTCGACCGGAGCGCGCGTGTCGAAATGCGCGTGTTCTCCGACGTGTTCGATCACCACCGCAATCTCATCGCCAAGGACAAGGTGTTGGTCATCGAAGGCGTGTTGGGTTACGACGACTATTCAGGCGGCCAGCAACTGACCGCGGACAAGCTCTACGATATCAGTCAGGCGCGCGAGATCTTCGCCCGCCGCGTGGTGATCGACGTTGACGCCCAACGCGCCGGCAACGGCTTCGTACAGTCCCTGGTCGAGACCTTGAGCCCGTTCCGGGCCGGGAAGTGTCCGGTCTGGATCAGTTATCGCAACCAGGCTGCGACCGCGCAACTGGCGCTGGGCCGGGAATGGAATGTGCGCCCCGCGGACGAACTCATCCACCGGCTCCACGAATTGGCGGGCGAGGGGCACGTGCAGGTGGAGTATCGGTGACCCGCGCCGGTGCAACACGCAACGCGCCGGATGTCAAATTACTTGGCTGAGACTTTGATCGCGGCGCAGGCCTGTAGGCCGGCCGATCCCTGCCGCCTCCGAGCTGCGCAAGTCGGCTTCAGGGATCGACCGGCCTACAGGCGGAGGCAATGGGCTCACGCCACTGGCAAGTGCGGATTCGCGCAACGTCTCACGCTGCGGCCGTGCCCTCACCCGCAAAGCCGACTTGCGAAGCTCGGAGGCGGCGCGGGTGAGGACACGGCCGCGGCATGCCCGCTGGCTCCACTGGCCCAGCCGCTAGGTTTAGCAGGATATACCGGTTAGAATCTGCGACTTGGCATCTCTGACCCCGCACCCGAACTAGAAATTTATGAATCTGAATTTCCTCGATTTCGAACAACCCATCGCCGAGCTCGAGGCCAAGATCGAGGAGCTGCGTTTCGTCGGCAATGACGCCGAGGTCAACATCAGCGAAGAGATCGGGCGGCTGCAGGACAAAAGCCGGTCCCTGACCGAATCGATCTTCGCAAAGCTCTCGTCCTGGCAGATCTCGCAGTTGGCACGGCATCCGCAGCGCCCCTACACGCTCGACTATATAGAGCGGATCTTCACCGACTTCGAGGAACTCCACGGCGATCGCAGCTATGCGGACGACCCCGCCATCGTGGGCGGCATAGCGCGGATCGAAGGGCGGCCGGTGCTGGTGATGGGGCATCAGAAGGGGCGGGATACCAAGGAAAAGCTCGCACGCAACTTCGGTATGCCGCGCCCCGAGGGTTATCGCAAGGCACTGCGCCTCATGCAGCTGGCCGAGAAATTTCGCCTGCCGGTCCTGACCTTCATCGACACGCCCGGGGCCTATCCGGGCATCGGCGCCGAGGAGCGCGGTCAGAGCGAGGCGATCGCGCGCAATCTGTTGGCGATGTCGGACCTGCGTACGCCGATCATCTGCACGGTGATCGGCGAGGGCGGCTCCGGCGGCGCCCTCGCCATCGGCGTCGGGGATCGGGTGTTGATGCTGGAATTCAGCACCTATTCGGTGATTTCCCCCGAGGGTTGTGCGTCGATTCTGTGGAAGAGCGCCGATAAGGCCCAGGAGGCCGCGGAAGCGCTCGGTATTACGTCGCGCCGGCTGCTTGAATTGAGGCTCATTGACGGCGTTATCGACGAACCGCTGGGCGGTGCGCACCGGGATATCGATCTGATGGCCGAGAATCTGAAACAGGTCCTGCTCCAGCAGTTGGACAATCTGTCGAGCACCACCACCGAGCAACTGCTCAAAACCCGCTACAAACGCCTCATGTCCATCGGCCACTTCACGGGCTGACATTGCTGCCGCTAAGGTTCCGATCGCGCCCCGCGTGACGTCGGAATACGTCTTGCTGCAGAGATCAGCCCGGTGAAGCGGGGCAACCTAGTCAGCTACGGGTCCGCCACTATGGCTTCCTCGCCTCTGCGTCTCTATAACCCCTTGCCGCCGGATCCCGCTTACCGCTCGCTGCGGCTGCTGTTCATCGGCCTGACCCTGTTTGCCGTGTTCGTGTTCCTGATCGTCGCCGGCCGCGCCTGGTTCCAGACGTTGCAGGACATCGAGAACCGCCTCGGTTACATCAACCGCATGCTCGCACAGGGCATCCATACCACGTTGACCGCCCATGAACTGGTGCTGACCAGTTTGGGCGACGAACTGGTCGCGCTGGGAGCGGACAAGGATCCGGAACGCGGCCGCGCCCTGATCGAGCGCCTGCGGGCCGCCGACAGCGGAATGGCCGGTTTCGGGCTGGCCCGACCGGACGGGCAACTGGTGCTGGTGAGCGGCGTGCCCGCCGGCGTGGCCCTGCCCAACTTGCGTGACAATCCGGTAGCGCGCGACAGCTTCGATCACACCGTTCTTACACGCCGAATCCAGGCCGGCCGCCCTTATTACATGGCGCTGCTGGAATGCT
>JBAYTM010000374.1:0-3213 GCA_041675685.1 Thiohalobacteraceae bacterium | reverse complement strand
TCGTGCATCCGACATGATCAAGAGTGGAGCACATCGCATCAGTCCGAAGGACATTGAAGAGGTGGTGCTTGAGGTGGATGGCGTGGCGGAGGTGGTCGCCGTCGGCGTTCCGGACGAACTCCTTGGTCAGGTCATCAAACTCATCGTCGTCAAGCGGCCGGGGACGGAACTGGATGGGAAGACGATTCAGCGCCACTGCAAGCAGAACCTTGCCGCGTACAAGATACCGAAGCTCATCGAGTTTGCCGACACAATACCAAGAACCTCCTCCGGAAAAGTGCAGCGTTTCAAGCTGCAGTAGCATGGGATAATTATTATGAACAAAGCCATCGACGCGAGCGTTTTCGATCTCGACTATCCAGCCGAGGCCAACCGTATTGCGGAGGCTATCCGAACTGCACTACGCGAGACGCTGCATCGCCGCGGTCTGGTCATCGCAATGTCGGGCGGAATAGACAGCTCCGTCTGCGCCGCACTCGCCGTGCATGCACTCGGACCGAAAAAAGTCTATGGAATGCTGCTGCCGGAACGCGATTCGGCGTCGGCAAGTACTGCGCGCGGTAAAGCGCTTGCCGCGCATCTCGGCATCGAATATACGGTGCACGATATAGCGCCGACCCTGGAAGCGATCGGCTGCTACCATTGGCGTGACGATGCAATTAAAAGTGTCTTCCCGGACTACGGTTCCGGCTGGAAAAACAAGATCGTGATCAGCGGCGGGATCACCGGCGGCGTCAATCACTTCATGCTGGTGGTGCAGGATCCGGCGGGCGACTTGCACGAGAAGCGCCTCCCCCTCAAAGAGTACCTGCAGATCGTCGCGGCCACCAATTACAAGCAACGTATCCGCAAGACCGTTGAATACTTTCACGCCGATCGGCTCAATTATGCGGTTGTCGGTACGCCCAACCGGCTCGAGTATGACCAAGGCTTTTTCGTCAAGAACGGTGACGGGTCGGCGGACATCAAACCCATCGCACATCTGTATAAGACCCAGGTCTACAGCATGGCGAAGTCGCTCGGCCTGCCGGACGAGATCACTTCCGCAGTGCCGACGACTGATACGTACAGCCTGCCCCAGGGGCAAGATGAATTCTATTTTGCGCTTCCTTACGCGAAGATGGATCTGGCGCTATGGGCGCTCAACAACGGCGTCACCGCCGCCCAACTGGCGCCGGCGATCGGTGTCTCTTCCGAACAAGCGGAATGGGTCTTCGAAGATATCAGAAAGAAGCGTTCGACGACCGCGTACCTGCATGCGAGCCCCGTGTTGCTCGGATAAGTATCCGACGTCGTCATTTCATGCAAACCGGCATAGCGCGTAAGCTTACGAAATGGATGCACTACGCAGTTGCGCGGGCCATGGCCCGGCGCACCGCGACCGATCGGTTGAGTGATACTGGGGTCCGGCGTCTGTTGGTGGTCTGCTATGGAAACATCTACCGGAGCCCGTTCGTCGAACGGTGCCTGCGGACGTTCAGCATTGCAATGGATCTGGAGGTGCGTTCGGCGGGTTTTCATCGACGTGAGGGACGGCAGGTCGAAGCGGATTTCGAGGAGATCGCGCGGGAAGGATTTGGCGTCGACCTTTCGGATCATCGCTCCAGGCTGCTTACGACGGACGACCTCGACTGGGCGCACCTTGTATTGATCATGGACGGGCACAACTATCGTTTGATGCATGACCTGCATCGGGACCATCTGGACAAGTGTCTCTGGCTGGGCGCAATCTCACCGGAGACGCCGGTTACCATTACCGATCCGTACGGAACCGACCTCGAGCAGCAACGACGCATTGCGGGCCAATTACACGTCGCGAGTCGGGCATTGATCCAGCAGCTCAACCCGATGGCAATAGCGCGCTGAGCAGACTGCCCAGCCATTGCTTTGTCTCGTAGGCCCAGGGGCCGGGATCATCGAGCCGCTCGATCTCCAGTCGTGAGTTGCGGTCATACGTCAGAAACTGCCGAAGATATCGCGCCTTCGATGGATGTCCGGGCGGAAGGTCCAGTTGCTCCGCGGTGTGGAACAGCCGGATCATCAGTGCATCGACATCGCCCCACAACCAGCGGGTGCGCACGCCGATCCGGTACTCCAGCGCTCGGTGCGACGGCGGAGCCTGGATTGCGTCGATCAACAGCTTCGGAAAATCGACACCCGCATCGATCGCCAACTGCAGCGAGCCCCAGAAGCGACCGTTGATCTCCATCAGTTTGGGCCGGCCGTCGCGGACGTCCTGCTTGAACTCGACCATCGCGACACCGTGCCAGCCCAGTTCCTGCAGCATCGTCTCCGAGAACCTCAGTGCCAGGGGATCCAGCTCGGCGCTTTCGCGTAGCACGCTGACCCCGCCCGACGGCGGTTTCTCACGCAGTCGTCGGTGCGAGAAGGCTGCGAACGTCGTTCCCTGGTGGGCGTAGACACACAGGCCCATTCCCGGGCCGACGATCTTTTCCTGCAGCAGGACAGGATAGATCCGCGGATCCAACCGCTGGAGCGCATGTTCGAGCTCCGCCGCCGTGGTTGCATAACTGACCCCGGTATAGATCCATCCGCCGTCGGCTTGGACCCGAGACTTGAAGGGCTTGATCACGACCGGGAAAGCGAGTCCCGGATTCGCCGGGTCGACCTCGGCGCTCGCGAGCAGCACTCTGGATCGCGGGACATCGACGCCGAGTCGTTCCGCCAGGGCCAGCATCGCCGCCTTGTCGGCGACTTGGTTTACGGTATCTATATCCGGAAATGGCAGCGCGCAGGATGCGGGAAAGCGGTCACGGTTCGCGCCAATGGACATGGTCGTTATATCGGTCACCGGCAGCAGCACGTCGACCGATTCGTCGGCGACATACTCGGCGATGAAATTTACAAAGGATTCTCGGTAACCGTCCGGATCGGGATAGCAGATACCTGTACCGCAGTATTTCGAGGCCCCCGCGAGGCTCCGGGTCCTCGTCGAGCCGACGATGACCTCGTGTCCGGCTTTGCCCAGGCTGCGCACGATCGCCAGAGCGGCGCGGCTGTCTCCATCGGTGACAAGAATTTTCATCGTCGCCGATCAGGTCGCGAGCAGCAGGGTCATCAACAGGCGCGCCTCGCTGCCCGCGACTTTGTCGCTAAGGTTGATACGCCGTAGCCCAAAGGGTTCAGAATCATTCTTCACATCCCCGCTAAGGGTCGTAAAGGCTAGGCCATACCCGGCGTCTGCAGTGCGTT
>JBAYTM010000373.1:0-3214 GCA_041675685.1 Thiohalobacteraceae bacterium | reverse complement strand
TGCCCGACATTTCGTTCTCGTAATCGGCCAGCGCCTGATGGATCTCGGCGATCGCGCGGTCGACCGGGTCGGACGGCTCGGTGCGCACAGGGTGCTCGTCCGAGGCGTCAGCGCTGCACGCTTGGTTGTCGGTTGCCTCCCACCGCAGGGCGACGCCACTGACATTGTCGCTTTGAGGATAGCTCGCCTGTTCCGCGTCCTCCGCCAATGCATCTACGGCTTCCGCCAAGGGGCCGGTTTGCAGCGCCTGGATCAGGCGTTGCTCGGATACTGCGCCCCAGAGTCCGTCGCTGCACAGCAACAGCAGGTCGCCCGGCGTCAGGTAGATCTTCGGCCCGACACTGAGCGGAGGCGGTTGCGGTGTGCCGCCGAGGCAAAGGCTGACTTGGTTGCGCAGCGGATGCAGTCGCGCCTGCTGTTCGGTAATCAGGCCGGCCTCGACCATGTCCGCGACCCGGGTGTGATCGCGGGTACGCAAGCTGACCTGATTCTGGCGGAACAGGTAGGCGCGACTGTCGCCGACATGGGCCCAGGTCGCGATCCGGTCCTGCACCAGGCAAGCGACCCCGGTCGTCAGAGGCTCGATCGGTGGCTTCTGCCCCTTGCCGACACGTTGAATCGCGTAATGGGCCTCGCGAAATGCGTTATGCAGGAACTGCGCCGGGTCATCCAGTCCCTGGTGGCTGCGGAATAGGCTTTGCAGGCTGTCGACGAAGGCCTGCGCGGCGAGGTCACCGCGGGCGTGACCGCCCATGCCGTCGGCGACCGCCAGCAATACCGCATCCTCGCGCGCGACGACCAGACAGCGATCCTGATTGCTCGCACGATTGCCCAGCCGATTCGCCTGTCCGATGGCGTAGCGCACGGCTCAACCCTTGCCCCAGGGCAGACTGCCGACCAAGCGGTCGAAGGTGGAGACAGGTTCTTCCGGCGTCTCGGTCGGCGGGTCTTCCGCGAGCAATGCCGACCGGAAGTCCCCGGTGTTTTGCGGGCGCAACATGGGGTCCACCTCCATCGCCCAGTCGATGGCGCTCAGCAGGCTGTCGGAATAACGCTTGCGGAAGCTTTCGCGTGCGCTCCTGAGGGTGTCACGTTCATGCCGGTCGCGCGCCGGCGGTGGCGGTTTGCCTTCGATACAGGCGCGCATTGTGGCGCCGAAGGCGTAGATGTCGGTCCAGGGTCCGACGTAGCCGTTGGTTTCATACTGTTCGATGGGCGAGAATCCCGGGCTGACGATCTGCCCGGGTTGAGACTGTCGGCTTTGCGGAAAGCCGTGGACGGCGCCGAAATCCAGCAACAGCGGTTGCCCTCCCGGCCGGATATGGACATTGCCCGGTTTGATATCGAGGTGCAGCAGGTCTTTGCTGTGAATCAGCGCGAGCCCGTCCAGCAGTGGCGGAAATACCGTGCGCAAAAACTTCTCGCTGAGGTTTCCACGTCGGGCGGTCAGATAGGCCTGCAGATTTTTGCCTTCCTGGTACTCCATCACCATATATACCGTGCCGTTGGCGCGAAAAAAGCTTAGCACGTTGACTATGTTGGGGTGTTTGAGCGTCGCGAGCGCACTGGCCTCCTGGAAGAACAGCATGCGTCCGCGGTTGAAGCGGCCGGCCTCCTCGTCGTTGGTTGGCGCCACACTCAGGTCGGTGCGGCGCGTGGCAAGCCGGTTTGGAATGTACTCTTTGATGACGACGACTTCACCGGACTCCTGGTCGCTCGCCAGGTACACGATGCTGAAGCCGCCGCCGCCGAGCGTCTTGTCGATGCGATAGCGATCCAGGCGGGTGCCGGCTGGCAGGGAAGACGGGCGCTGCTTCATGGGTTCCGCATTGAGCCGTTTGTCGTTGGAATACGCGGTGCGGTTCCGCTGTCTCGCCGGAAGCCTTACCATTAGCCACGCATCGGCACCGGTGCACGGGACTTGAGTTCCCGCGATCTCGAGGCATTACGTCTTTTATTAGGAATTCTTATGATCCGCAGCATGACGGCCTTCGCGCGCCAGGAGCAGGATGGCGACTGGGGCGCACTGACCTGGGAGTTGCGCTCGGTCAACCACCGCTACCTCGAAGTGAGCCTGCGCCTGCCCGATGAGCTGCGCAGCCTCGAGAGCGCGGTTCGCGAGCGTGCGACCCGGCGGCTCGGTCGCGGCAAGCTGGATTGCACGCTGCGCTTCAAACCGGCTCAACGCCGCGGGGCACGACTGCAATTGGATACGCAGGCGCTCGATCAGGTGGTCGCGGCCTGCGCCGACATCCGCGGCCGGCTGCCCGATGCCGCGCCGGTCGACCCGCTCGACTTGTTGCGCTGGCCCGGGGTGATCCTGGAAGAGGCGGCCGACCCGGCCCCGCTCGCCAAAGCGGCGCTCGAGCTGTTCGACCACGCCTTGCTGGACCTGATCGCGACCCGCGAGCGCGAAGGCGGGCAGATCCGCGACATCCTGTATGCCCGCCTGGATGGCATGGAGCCGCTGGTAGCGGGCGCGCGGACGCGCCTGCCGGAGACCCTGGCGCGAATACGTGACAAGCTGCGGCTGCGCGTGGAAGAGCTCACCAGCAATGCGGATCCCGACCGGCTGGAACAGGAGTTGGCCTTCCTCGCCCAGAAGATGGACGTCGACGAAGAGCTCGATCGGCTTACCGGTCACATCGCCGAGGTTCGCCGGGTGCTGGAACTCGCCGAACCCGTAGGTCGGCGATTGGATTTCCTGATGCAGGAATTCAATCGCGAGGCCAACACGCTCGGTTCCAAGTCCGCCGACAGCGAGACCACCCGGGTGTCGGTCGAACTCAAGGTGCTCATCGAACAGATGCGCGAGCAAGTACAAAACGTCGAATAACAAGGAGCCTCTGGCATGCAGGGCAATCTTTTCATCGTTTCCGCCCCCTCCGGGGCCGGCAAGACCAGTCTGGCGCGCGGCATGATGGAACGCCTCGGCAACGTGGCGTTCTCAGTGTCGCATACGACCCGGGCGATGCGGCCCGGCGAGCGGGATGGACGCGACTACCACTTCGTCGATCGGGCGGCCTTCGAGGCGCAGATCGCGGCGGGGGCGTTCCTCGAATACGCCCGGGTTTTCGAGAACTACTACGGTTCGGCGCGGGATTCGGTCGAGACCCAGCTGCGGGCGGGTCTGGACGTTGTGCTGGATATCGATTGGCAGGGTGCGCGCCAGATTCGCGCCGCCTGGCCGGGGGTGGTGAGCATCTTTATATTG
>JBAYTM010000372.1:0-3216 GCA_041675685.1 Thiohalobacteraceae bacterium | reverse complement strand
ACCTCGGGCGTGGTGCCGGAGCTGGATCGCCTGCGCGAGGCCTGCGACGTCGCGCTGGCAGTCTCCCTGCACGCGCCGGACGATGCCTTGCGTGATCAGCTGGTGCCCATCAACCGCAAGTACCCGATCGAACAGCTGCTGGCGGCCTGCAAGCGTTATGTCGAGGACGGCACGCGGCGTCGAGTGACCTTCGAATACGTCATGCTGGACGGCGTCAACGACAGCGATCAGCAGGCGCGCGCGCTGGCAAAGTTGCTGCGCGGCGTGCCGGCCAAGGTCAATCTGATTCCGTTCAATCCCTTCCCGAGCACCCAGTATCGTCGCAGCTCGCCGGAACGCATTGCGCGCTTTCAGCAGATCATCGTCGATGCCGGGCTGGTGACCATCACCCGCAAGACCCGCGGGGACGATATCGACGCCGCCTGCGGTCAGTTGGCCGGTCAGTTCCAGGACCGTACGCGCCGGCGTCTGCGCGGTATCGCGGTCAACGCACAGGACGCGGCCTCTTGAGACGGCCTGCCAATCTTCGGTTAACGACCATCTGTCTGGTCCTGGTGCTCGCGGGCTGCGGACAGTCCAATGTGCGGCACGAGCCGGCGGGGCGCGGCGCTGCGACGGACAATGTCGAGCTGGGCCTGCTGTACATGCGCGAAGGTCAGAAGAGCGTCGCGCTGGAAAAGTTTCAGAAGGCGTTGGAACAGGATCCGAGTCTGCCGTCCGCGCACAACGCGATCGCCGTGTTGTACCAGAACCTCGGCGAACACGACAAAGCCGAGCACCACTACCGCCGCGCGTTGTCGCTGGATCCGAAAGACTCGCAAGCGCGCAACAACTACGGCAGTTTCCTGTGCACCCTCGGGCGTCGACAGGAGGCCGAGAAGCATTACCTCGAGGCGGCCGGCAATCCGCTCTATGAAACGCCGGAGCTGTCCTATACCAACGCTGGCATATGCGCCTATCAGGCACAGGACTTCGCCAAGGCGGAGAGTTATTGGCGCCGGGCGCTGGAGACCAATCCGCGGTTCCCGATGGCGCTGCTGCAGATGGCCCGCCTGGGTGTTGTGCAGGAAAATTTCCTTAGCGCGCGCGCCCATCTCCAGCGTCTGCACGAAATAGTCCGCCCGAACGCGGAGAGCCTCTGGCTCGGTATCCAGACCGAACGTGCGCTCGGCGACAAGAACGCCGAGGCCAGTTACGCCATGCGCCTGAAGAACGGCTTCCCAAATTCGCCGCAAGCGAAACAGTTGCAAGAGAAACGGCTGGATGAGCGAACCACCGGAAACTGAAACGGCCGCTGCGACGCGCTCGCCCGGAGAGATCCTCAAGCGCGCACGCGAAGCCAAGTCGCTTTCCGTCGCCGCCATTGCGACGCAGCTCAATCTCGATATACGCACCGTGGAGGCGTTGGAGCAGGGCGATCCGGCCAAGCTGCCGGCGCCTATCTTCGTGCGCGGATACCTGCGAGGTTATGCGCGCCTGGTGGACGTGCCCGAGGACGAGGTCGTGGACGCCTATCGCACCCAGGCGCCCGCGGAGCCCGCGCCGCGCGCCGTCGGTATGGCGCGCGGCTCCATGCGGCCGGCGTTCCGCGCGCCGGTGATCCCCTGGCGCGGCCTGTTCGGCGCGCTGCTGCTGTTGGCGGCCGCGGCGCTCGCGTTCCAGTTCGGCCCGCGTCTGGTCGAGCAGTTCATGCCGCAGGAGACCACCGGCGAAAGCGCCGCCGAGCGCGGCGTCGAGCTGCCGCTGCCCGGTAGCGAGGACCGCGTTGCCGAGGAGCCGGGTGCGGTGCTCCCGATGCCGTTGCCGCAGCCCGAATCCGCGCCGCCGGACGAGCGGCTGCCGGCCATCCCGGTCGAGCCGGAACCCGAGCTTCCACTGGACAGTGATTTCAGCAGCGAGGCGCCCACACCCGCCGTCCCTGAGACGCCGGCGCCGCCGCCAGGCCAAGTGCAGCTCGAGTTCCAGTTCATGGACGACAGCTGGGTCGAAGTGCAGGATGCGACGCGCAGCCGGCTGTTGTTCGGACTACTGCGCAAAGGCGATGCGCGCAATGTCAGCGGGGTTGCGCCGATTTCCGTGCTGCTCGGCAACGCCGAGGCGGTCGAAGTGCGGGTCGGCGGAGAAACCTTCGACCATGCGCGCTACAGCCGCGACAACGTTGCGCGTTTCCGCATCGACGGAAACTCCTGAAGGCAAGCGGGTCGTTATGTCGCAGCCATCCAAAACCGTACAGGCCGTTCGCGGCATGAACGACATTCTGCCAGCGGAAGCCGCGGTCTGGCAGCAGGTGGAAGCGCGCCTGCGCGAACTGTTGGCCGGCTATGGCTACGGCGAGATCCGCATGCCGGTGCTGGAAAAGACCGAGTTGTTCAAGCGTTCCATCGGCGAAGTGACCGACATCGTCGAAAAGGAGATGTACAGCTTCGACGACCGCAATGGCGACAGTCTCACACTGCGCCCGGAAGGCACCGCCAGCTGTGTGCGTGCCTGTATCGAGCACGGGCTGCTGCACAACCAGACCCAGCGGCTCTGGTACATGGGTCCGATGTTCCGCCATGAGCGTCCGCAGAAGGGGCGTTACCGGCAATTCCATCAAGTCGGCGCCGAGGCCTTCGGCATGCAGGGCCCCGACATCGATGCGGAACTGATCCTGCTCACGGCGCGGCTGTGGCGCGTGCTGGGCCTGAGCGATGTGCGCCTGGAACTCAATTCGCTCGGCAGCAACGCCGCGCGCGCGGCCTACCGTGACGTGCTGGTCGAGTATTTCACCGCACGGCACGAGCAACTCGACGCCGATAGTCAGCGCCGGTTGAACAGCAATCCGCTGCGCATCCTCGATAGCAAGAACCCCGAGATGCGGGCACTGATCGAGGCGGCGCCGCGACTGGCCGACCACCTCGATCCGCAGTCCCAGGCGCATTTCGCCGAGCTATGCGCGCTGCTGGATGCCGCGGGGGTTGCGTACCGTATCAATCCGCGTCTGGTGCGCGGCCTGGACTACTACAGTCAGACCGTCTTCGAATGGGTCACCGACCGGCTCGGAGCCCAGGGCACGGTCTGCGCCGGCGGCCGTTACGACGGCCTGGTCGAATATCTCGGCGGCCGCCCGACGCCGGCGATCGGTTTCGCCTTGGGCCTGGAGCGCCTGATCGCGCTGTTGATCGATCAGGGCGTGCAGCCGCTGCCGATTGCCACCCACGCCTATCTGGTCCTGGT
>JBAYTM010000371.1:0-3221 GCA_041675685.1 Thiohalobacteraceae bacterium | reverse complement strand
TGGATCTGGCGCGCACCTGCGATCAGGCCCAGCCAGGTCGACTTGCCGACACCGTCCGGGCCGATGAACCCGGCCATGCACCCTCCCGGCACGTCGAGATCTATGCCGTCGGCAGCAAGCGTCGTCCCGTAACGATGGGTGAGGCCGGACAGGCGGACAATGGGCTTCGTCTGCCCATCCGCTGCGCCACCTGGCGTCTTCATGGCAGGCTCACCTGCAGGTCCTGCGGCCAGTCCTTGCTGGCATCCAGTCTCAGATGCGCCATTCCCGGCAGGCCGGTCTTCACCTGTTCGGGATACCTGGCAAGGAGTTCGGGGTCGATTCGGGCCTTGACCCGGAACACCATCTTCTGGCGTTCGCTCTGCGTCTCGACCGTCTTCGGCGTGAACTGGGCGACGCTCGCCACGTACGAAACGCGAGCCGGGATCACGAACTGGCGGGCCGCGTCGAGCACGATGCGCACCTCGGCGCCCAACGCGACGCGCCCGGCAGCGACTTCGGGCAGAAAGAAAGTCATGTATACGTCGCCAATGTCGACAAGACTGACGATCTTTCCGCCCCCGCCCACCACCTCGCCAGGCTGGACGATCCGATACTGGACCCGGCCGCTGCGCGGGGCCTGCAGCACGCCGTCATCGAGCTCCGATTGAAGTTGCGCCACAGTCGCGACCGCCGCATCGATCGCGGCAGCAGCCTGGGCCACTTGGGCCTCGGCCGCTGTGATGGCGGCCTGAGCCGCGGTGATCTGGGCCTGGGCCACGGCAACATTGGCGTGCGCGTTGCGGGCGCGGGCGTCGTCGTCGTCAGCCTGTTGCGCCGAGGTGGCGCGGTCGGCGAGCAGTGACTGCGAACGCGCGCTGGTCCGATTCGCCACGTCGAGCTCGGTGCGGCGCTGCTTCAGCACTGCCTGTGCCATCACCACATCGGCCCGTCGCTGCGCCACATGCGCCACCGCCGTTTCCTTTGCGCTGCGTGCGTTGGCGACCTGGGCTCTGGCCTGGGCCAGACGGGCCTCGACCGCCTTGGTGTCCATGCGCGCGATGATGTCTCCCTGCTGCACGAAGTCGCCTTCGTTGACCCGTATTTCGGCGACGCGTCCGGCCGCCTTGGCTGCCACGTCCACCTCGGTCGCCTCGATGCGGCCATTGCCACGGACGAAGCTGCCATCGTCGACGGGTGGGCGGACGAGGGTCCAGGTACCCCAAGCGAGCGCGATAGCGGCTCCGAAAAGGGCGATGCGAAGGAGCAGGTTCTTGCGTTCGGGTTTCATGCTTGGTCCCTCAGGCGCCGGCTTGGTGGCCGCCGAGCGCCCGGTAAAGGTTCACGGTGCTGCTCATGCGGGCGCGGCGCAGTTGTACCAGCGCCTGCTCCGCGGCGAACAACGCGCGCTCGGCATCGAGCACGTCGAGGTAGCTGCTGGCACCTCGTTCAAAACGTAAACCTGCCAAACGGGCGCGTTCGGCCTCGGCCGTGACCAGCGCAGTCTGCTCGCGCACCTGGACCGCAAGCCAGCGTTGCGCGGCAAGTGCCTCGGCCACCTCGCGGAACGCGTTCTGGATGGTCGCTTCGTAGTCGGCGATCGCGACCAGCTTGCGCGCTTCAGCCAGATTCAGATTGGCCTGCGTGCGGCCGCCGTCGAACAGCGGTAGTCGCAGGGCAGGGGTGAAACTCCAGGTCCCGCTACCGCCCTGAAACAGGCCGTCGAGTTCTGCGCTGGAGGCGCCTGCGAATCCGGTCAGTGTGATATTGGGCAGGAAGGCCGCGCGAGCCGCGCGGATGCTGGCATTCGCCCCGCTCAGCCTTTGCTCGGCGGCGCGAATGTCGGGCCGACGGGTGAGCAGTTCCGCGGGGAGACCGGGTGGGAGTTCGCCCTCCAGTCCCTGTTCGGCGAGGGAAAGCGGCGGCTGCGTCGGCAGAGCTTGATGGCCAACGAGCTGGGCGAGAACCGCGCCGTTGCGGGCCGCTTCCCGTTCGAGCGCGGCAAGTTCGCCGCGCGTGCTTACCAGCAAGGATTCCACCTGGCGCAACTCCAGGTCGGAACTTGCCCCGACTTCCGTTCGCCGTCGCATGATGCGATAGGACTCTTCGCGGCTGATCAGCGTCTTGCGTGCCAAGGCGATGCGCTCCTCGAACTCGCGTGCCTGCAGGTGGGTATTCGCCACCAGGGCGACGAGGCTGGTTTCGAACGCCTGCCGGGCTTCGTGACTCGCGAGGTACTGGGCGAGCGCGGCTTCGTTTAGGCTGCGCACACGACCCCAGAAGTCGATTTCGTAGAGGAGCAGCGTGGCCCCCGCGCGATACTGGCCCCCGATGGTGCTGCGGCCGGAGAGAGACAGGTCGGCGGGCGTGCGTGAGCGGGTGCCGCTCACGCCGAGCTCGATCCCGGGCCGGTTGCCCACCTCCTGGATGTCGTAGAGTGCCGCAGCCTCCGCAACTCTCGCAGCTGCCAGCTTGAGATCACGGTTATGGGCGATCGCAGTCTGGATAAGGCGGCGAAGGTGAGGGTCGGCGAACAGGGTGTCCAGGTTCGGCACTGCGGCACCCGCAACGGCCGGTTGATGCAGGCCGGTATAGGCGGCGGGCAGCGCGGGGTCGGGAGGGGCGGCCGGGGGGCTTGCGCAGGCGGCGAGGCCCGTGCAAAGGCCGTAAAAGGCGAGCCTGGAAATCCGGAGGACGGGCATGATTCAATCCCGGTTGCATTGCAACCAGTCCTGTTTTCTGGTCTTGAGTCTATTTCAACGACTGTTGGAATGCGAGTCAAGCGCCGCGAGTTGGCTTAAGCTCCCAAACTCGTACTTTGCTGACCAATGTCAAAGCCGAACGCGAACTGGCATTCGGACGGGAGGGCGAGCAGCACCGGCGGTGATCGAACTGGCAGCAGGTCGGTCGATCCAATTTTTTTCGATACGGGCCTTACCATAATGCCGAACCCAACATCCCCCCGTGCGCCGGGCCGCCCCAGAGGCGGGGACTCCGATTGTCGGGCACGACTCATGGCTGTTGCCCTCGAGGCGTTCGCAGGAAGCGGATACGAGGGCACGAGCCTGCGCGTGATCGCCGCGGGTGCGCGCTGCGACGTGGCCATGGTCGCGCACTATTTCGGCTCCAAGTTCGAACTGTGGCGGGCCATCATCGACGAACTGGCCGAACGCCTGCGCGAGCACCGCGATCAGATCGCCGGCCCCCTGTACGCTCCCGCCCCGAGTGTCGAGCAGCGGGTA
>JBAYTM010000370.1:0-3221 GCA_041675685.1 Thiohalobacteraceae bacterium | reverse complement strand
CCGCAACCCGCGCGTCGGGGAAGCCGTGCGTTCGGCCGACCGTCAATGCCGGGAAAGCCTGGCGCAGACCATCCGCAGCATTCGCGGCGCTCAGGGCCATGAAGACACGGATGCGGTCGTCGCCGGCATGGTCGAGGTGCTCGCGGCGATGTTCCAGGGGCTCCTGATACGCGGCGTGCGCAACCCGACGCTCGATAGAGAGGGCGTCGTGCAGACGTTCCGTCGCGTGATCCATTCATTGCTCATGCAACCGATGAAGGACTAAGAAACCCCTCGGATTGTCATGCCGGCGAGGCCGGCGTCCAGACTGCCGGTTTCCCGGATTCGGGGCCTCGTCGGAATGACGGAAGAGAGGCCCGCTAAATAATCGAACGATTCTGCGCCCGCATTTTTGGCGATCCATGCATTGGTCCGCCGTCGGGCCTCATTGACAAAGTCCGCGGCCCTGTCTAAGTTAGTTATCACTTACTAACTAACGGCGGCGAAACATGGCACGCAAAAACGCGGACGAACGGCGCGCCGAGATCATCGAGGCGACCCTGGCGATGGCCGACGAAGTCGGTCCCGACCGACTCTCCATCGATCAAGTGGCACAGCGGGTCGGCGTGACCCAACCGGCCATCTTCAAGCACTTCCCCAGTAAGCAGGCATTGTGGGACGCGGTCGGCGGGTTCGTCGGCGGACAGCTCGAGAGCACCTGGCAAAAGGCGCTTGCCGGCAACAGCGACCCCGCCGATCAACTGCGCGCCCTGATGCGCGCGCAATTGCGCCTGGTGCGCAGTCTTCCGGCGATACCGGCCCTGCTGTTTTCGCGCGAGTTGCAGGCCGGCAATCAGGGCCTGCGGCGCACCTTTCTCGGCTTGATGCAGCGCTTTCACGACGTGCTGGCCGGGGTACTGGCCGATGGCATTCGCAGCGGCCATTTTCGGCCGGACCTCGATCACTCGCGGGCGGCTTACGTAGTGATTACGTTGGTGCAGGGCGTGGCCATGCGCTGGTCGCTCTCCGGTCGCGGGTTCGATCTCGTCAAGGAAGGCGAACGCCTGCTGGATGTGGTGCTCCAAGGCCTGCTTGCAGATGGAGTGGGCGCGTGAAGCCCGTCACCAGAACGCGTCTCCTATGGGCCGTGGTCGCGCTCGCCATCCTTGCGGCGGTCGCCGGGTTTTCGCGCAGTCGTGCGCTGGACGCCATCGCGGTCGAGCCGATCGCCTCGGCGCCCATCGAGGTTTTCGGGCTCGGCACCCTGGAGGCCCGCGTACTGTCGCGGGTCGGCTTCGCCCTACCCGGGACGTTGGAGCAGGTCTACGCCGACCACGGCGACCGCGTCGCCGCGGGCACACCGCTGGCGAGGCTCGATGCCGCTGCGCAGACCGCGCGTGTCGCGAAGGCGGACGCCGTGTTGACGCAGGCCGAGGCCGCGCAGGCGCGCGCGGCGGCGCAGGTGCGACGCGCCGAGTCGCTGCTCGCGCAACGACGCCAGACGCGTGCGCGCCAGGAGACCCTGGTGCGCAAGGGCTCGGTGTCGCTCGAAGCGGCCGAAGACGCGCGTACGGCGGAATTGGTTGCGGAAGCCGATCTCGCCGTAGCCCGCGAGGACCGTGCCCTGAGCGCGGCCGCCGTCGCCGACGCCCATGCGCAAGGGGAGATTGAACGCGTGCAGTTGGCACAACACGAACTGCGCGCACCCTACCCCGCTTTGGTGGTCGAGCGATTGCGTGAACCCGGCGCCGTCCTCAACCCCGGCGAAACGGCCTTTACCCTGATCGATCCGGAAAGCGTCTGGGCGCTCGCGTACGTGGACGAGGCGCAGGCCGGTGGTCTCGCCGTCGGTCAAGCCGCACGGCTGCGATTGCGTTCCTTGCCCCAGCAGACCTTCACCGCCGAGGTGCTGCGCATCGGCATCGAGAGCGATCGTGTCAGCGAAGAGCGTCGCGTCTATCTCCGCTGCATGGACTGCCCCGACCCGCTCCATCTCGGCGAGCAGGTCGAGGTCGTCATTACCAAACGTCTCGCACAGAACGCCCTGCTGATCCCACAACGCGCGGCACAGGGATCGCAGCGGAGCGATGCGTCGGTATGGGTGATCGATGCGGGGCGACTGCATAGGCGCGCCGTGCGCCTCGGCGACCATACCCTCGACGGGCGCGTGGAGGTGCTTTCCGGTCTGGAGCCGGGCGTGCTGATCGCCGCGGAGCCGTCGCCGGATCTGCGCGACGGTCAACGAATACGGGCGCGCGTCCGCGAGCGGGACAAACCGTGAATCTCGCCTGGCGCGACATCCGCCACAGCCTCGGGCGTTTCCTGCTGACCTGTGCCGGCCTCGGTCTGCTGCTCGGCGTGGTGTTGTCGATGATCGGCATCTACCGCGGGCTGGTCGACGACGCACTGGTACTGGCGCGTATGCCGTCCGCGGATATCTGGGTCGTGGAGTCGGATACCCGCGGGCCCTTTGCGGAGGCCTCGCGCATCCCGGGCATCACCCGTGAATCGGTCGCGCGCATGGCCGGCGTCACGGCCGCCGGTGCCATCACGTACCAGGCCGCGGAGACGCAACATGCCGGGCGCAGCTTGCGCCTGTACGTCGTGGGTTACGAACCGGGACGGCCGGGCGGCCCGACCCAGCTCGTGGCAGGCCGGCCGATCACCCGCAGTCACTATGAACTGATTGCGGACGCGCGCAGCGGTTTAGCGCTCGGCGAGCGCGTACGTCTGGGCCGCGACACCTTCACCCTGGTCGGCATCACCCGCGGACAGGTCAACAACGCCGGCGACCCGGTGGTCTACATGACGCTCAGCGACGCCCAACAACTGCAATTCGAACTCGCACCGGCGCCGGCGCGACGCGAGGCGGTGCGTCGCGGCGCTATCGGCGACCCGGACACCGACATCGTCAACGCCGTGGTGGCACGCGTCGCCACGACCGTTTCTCCCGATGCGGTCGCCGAATCGCTGCGTCGCTGGAAACATCTCACCGCGATGACCCAGACCGAGCAGGAAAACCTGTTGCTCGAATCGGTGGTCGCCAAGGCCCGCAAACAGATCGGCCTGTTCACGCTCATCCTGCTCGGCGTCTCCGCCGTCATCATCGCCTTGATCCTGTACACCATGACGCTCGACAAACTGCGCGAGATCGCGACGCTGAAATTGATCGGTGCGCCCGACCGGACCATCGTCGGCATGATCGTCACCCAGGCGCTGGCGATGGGCGGCATCGGGTTTCT